>DATHGL010000326.1:0-17426 GCA_035317625.1 Gemmatimonadales bacterium
TTTCATCACGCCTGAGAACGGCGAGAAGGACTGCTTCGTGCACCACACCGCGATCCAAGCACAGGGATTCAAGTCGCTCGCCGAGGGCGAGCGGGTCGAGTTCGACGTCGTGCAGGGTCAGAAGGGTCCGGCGGCGCAGAACGTCGTGAAGCTCTAAACCAGCGAGCACGGCAGCAACAAAAGCGAGCGGCGCCGTCCCGAGGGACGGCGCCGTTTGTGTTACTTGATCACGATCCGCATCGCCCGGGTGTCGAGATCGATCTCCCAGGTGGTGATGCGCGGCCGCAGGAATTCCTCGCAGTCGCGGGGCGTGAGCGATTCGGGATCGGCATCGAGGAACTCGAGCAGCCGCATCCGGGCCTGGAGGTAGGTGCAGCCCTCCCGCGTCGCCGCCATCCGCAGCCCCACTTCATCCTCGAGCTTGCGGTTCACGAACCCCTGCGCCACCTGGAGCAGGCGCCCGACGATCACCGTCTCGAGCTCAGCCCCTTCCGGCCGCGCCAGCCGGCGCTGCACGGCGCGCTGGCGGTCGGGAGCGCACAGCTCCAGCACCTGTCGGGCCACCTCCGGGTCGGGCCGCTGGCCACCCGTCCCGACCGCGGCGCGCTCGGCGCGCGCGCAGGTCGGGAGGTCGTTGCGGTGCAGCCGCAGAAACTTCGTCATCGGGGCGTACAGATCGGTGCGACTGGGCGCGGGGGGGCGGCGTCGCCCCGCCACCAGATCCGCCATGTAATCCTCCGAGACCTTGACCGCCTCCGCCAGCTCGCGCGGGGTGCGCTTCAGCTCCCGCAGACGGCGCCGGAGCAGTTGACCCACCTTGACGGGCTCCTTGAGAGGCAGGGCTGCAGGCATCTCGGATGGCTCCTTTCGAGGGCACAAGAAAGACCCGCAGGGTGCAGAGAGCGGGAGGTGCACACCGCGGGCAAACGTACTCAAATATCGCTAGGACAGGGCGTTAATGGTACCCCGAACCCCCGATTGGGGGCTTTCTGTGCTCCGCGCCCCGGTGCCGCAGGAGCGCCAACGAGCCTACGACGATGATGAGCGCGAAGCTGAACCACTGGATGGCATAGGAGAGGTGGGGGCCATCGGAGAGCTCGGGGGCCGGCCAGCGGATGAGACCGGGCGGTCGAGGGCGGTACGGGGTGGCAGGGGGCGGCATCTGCTGGATGACGAAGGGCAAGAGCGGGTACGGAACCGAATCCTGGAGCGCCACCGGGTCTACGTCTCCCCGGGCGCGCGGTGCACGCATACCGAGTCCGAGGACGACGGCGCTGTCGCCTTCCCGGTACGCCGGCTGGTCCACGTGATACGCGTCCGGTGACGGCGCCCAGCCCCGGTCCACGAGCACCGCGGCGCCGTCCGAGAGCCGCAGCGGCGTGACCAGGTCCACGCCCGGCAGCCCCTCGTAACTGCGGGGGCGCCACAGCCGCTCGCGGGCATAGTCGTACCGGCCACGCGCGAGGAGCCGCCGGTCGCGAGCCGAGTCGGCGTCGAGCGAGCCGCTGACCGCGACCGGTGGGCGGGTCCGGGCGGCCAGCAGCACCGCGTTGTGCGCGCGGCGCTGCCCCAGGCGATTTAGCTGCCACACGCCCAGTCGCGCACACCCGGCAGCGACGACGAACGCGACGACCAGCCCGGCGACGTCACGCCGCTCGAGCGTCATCGCGCGCCGCCGATCAGTGACAACTTCTCGGCACGCGACAGGCGGCGGAGCGCGGCTTCGCGCCGCAGCGCCGCCGAGCGATCGGGTTGGCGCTCCTGGTAGACCAACCGCACCGGGCGGCGGGCGCGGGTGTACGCGCTGGCGGTGCCGGCGCGGTGCCGGGCGAGCCGGCGGGTCAGATCGTTGGTGATCCCCGTGTACAAAGAGCCGCCCCGGCACCGCAGGAGGTAGACGGTCCAGCTCACTCCAGCGTGGCGTCGAGGGTGATCTGGGCGATCCCCTGGAGCGCCCGCGACACCGGGCAGCCGGCCTTGGCCTCTGCGGCCGCCTTCTGAAACCCCGCTGCGTCGAGGCCGGGGACCTTGCCGCGCACCGTGAGCTGCATCCGCGTGATGGTGGGCGTGCCGTTGACCATCTCCATGGTACACGCGGCATCCGTCTGAACGCGCGCGGCGGGCTTTCCGGCCTTTTCGAGCCCGGCCGAGAGCGCCATGCTGAGGCAGGCGGCGTGGGCCGCGGCGATCAGCTCCTCGGGATTCGTGCCCTTCGTCCCCTCGAACCGGGTCGCGAAGGTATAGGCGCCACCGAACGCGCCGCTCCCCGCCCGGAAGGTCCCCTTGCCGTCCTTGAGCTTGCCTTCCCAGACTGCCGTCGCTTGACTCGTGGGCATCGTCTCCACTCCGTTGAACGTGAGGTGATCGAAATCTGGCGGAAGCGTCGAGGGGGCGCTACGCTTGTGGCACGTGCCGCTCGAGACAGAGAGGAAAGCAACGATGGTCACGAAAAAAAAGCCCCGGCGTCCCGCCCGGAAGCGCCCGGCGCCTCGTCCCAAGCGTCAGCAGCCCGAGTCGCTGCGGCTCCGTTCCATGGCCGCGTCGCTGACGGTCAGCGACCTGGAGCGCAGCGTCGCGTGGTATCGCGACGTGCTGGGCTTCATCGTCGGCCAGCGCTGGGAGGAGGAGGGGGACGTCCGCGGCATCCAGATGAAGGCCGGTGCCTGCGACATCATGCTCGGCCAGGACGATTTCGCGAAGGGACGGGAGCGTCAGAAGGGTGCAGGCTTCCGCCTGTGGGTGGCGACCATCCAGGACATCACCGCCATCGCCGCCCGGATCAAGGCGACCGGCTGGTCGCTCGACCGCGAGCCGTCCGAGACTCCGTGGGGGGACTGGGTGTTCGCCGTGTCCGATCCGGACGGGTTCAAGATCACCGTCGTGCAGGAGTAGAGATGCGGAATGCGGAGTGCGGAATGCGGAATTGAAGGGCGAACCGGATGCTCTTGTTCCTGACCGTCACGTCGCTGGCGCTTCAAGCGTCCGTCGCCGACACCTCACCCTTCCGCGGGCTGTCCCTGCCGCCGCCGACCCGGGTCCGCAGCGCGTCGGGCGCGCCCGGGCCCGACTACTGGCAACAGCGGGTGGACTACGTGATCCGCGCCACGCTCGACACGGCGCGCTCCGTCATCCGCGGCACGGAGCGGATCCACTACGAGAATCATTCGCCCGACACGCTGGCGTTCGTGTGGGTGCAGATCGAGCAGAACATCTTCGCGAAGACCAGCGTCACCTATGCGCTCAACCAGCCTCCCCTGCATTTCGCGGGCGGCGCGGTGTTCGATTTCACCGGCAAAGGGTTCATCGGCGGCATCACCATCGAGCGGTTCGCCGTGGCCGGGAAGGAGCTCGAGCGCACCGAGTACGGCACGATGATGCGGGTCGAGCTACCGCGCCCCCTCGCGCCCCGGGGAATGATCGAGTTCGACGTCGCGTGGCACTTCCCCGTCCCCCCATACGGGGGCGGTCGGATGGGCCGGATCGGCACCCGGCTGTACGAAGTCGCCCAATGGTATCCGCGCCTGGTCGTCTACGACGACGTGCACGGTTGGAATCCCCTGCCCTATATCGGCGCCGGGGAGTTCTACCTCGAGTACGGGGACTTCGATGTGACCCTCACCCTGCCCGCGGGATTCGTCGTGGCGGCCACGGGAACGGTGCAGAACCCGCTGGTCGTCTGGAGCGCGACGCAACGGGCCCGGCTCGCCCGGGCGAGGGTCTCGAGCGAGCGCGTGCAGGTCATCACCCAAGCGGAGGCAACCGCGCACAGCGCACAGCGCGCGCCGGGCACGAAGGCCTGGCGCTTCACCGCCCACCGGGTGCGTGACTTCGCCTGGGCCGCGTCCCCCGATTTCCGCTGGGACGCCTCGGGCTGGCGGGGGATCCTCATTCAGACGTTGTACCGGCCGAGCGCGACCCCGTGGGAAGACGCCAACCGGATGGCGTGGTTCACGATCAAGCACTTCAGCGAGACGTGGGGGATGTATCCGTGGCCGCACGCCACCACCGTCGAAGGGCTGGTCGAGGGGATGGAGTACCCCATGCTCACCTTTGTGCCGTCGATCGAGAAGCGCGAGGACCAGTTCTGGGTGCTGACGCACGAGTTCGGCCACGAGTGGTTCCCGATGCTGGTGGGCTCGGACGAGCGGCGCTATCCATGGATGGACGAGGGATTCAACACGTTCATCGACTACGGCTCGGCGGAAGGCTATTTCGCCGGGACGACGTACGGCGACACCGTGCGGCGCGAGCTGCTCACCGCCTATCAGATCTCGGCCGTGCCGGGAAACGAGCAGCCGCTCATCACGCGCCCGGTCGAGTCGCGCGACCTCGCGTGGACTGCATACCAGAAGCCGGCGCTGATGCTGACAATGCTGCGCGACGCCGTGCTTGGCAAAGCGACGTTCGAGCGGGCGATGCGCGCATACGTGCGGCGCTGGTCGTTCCGGCATCCCCAGCCGGCGGACTTCTACCGGACCATCGAGAATGTGTCGGGGAAGGACTTGGACTGGTTCTGGCGCGCATGGGTCTACACCACCGCGCGTCTCGACCAGGCGATCGACTCCGTCACCGTCGCCGGCGACACGGCATCCGTCTTCCTGTCGAACCGCGGTCAGATGGTGCTCCCGGTGACGCTCGAGCTCCGCTACGCCGACGGGTCGAGCGAGACGCGCGAGCTACCGATCGAGATGTGGAACCTGGGGAGCCGGTTCACGGCGCGAGTGCCCACCGGGGGGAGGCAACCGGTCGGCATCACGGCCGACCCGGGCGGGATCTACCCCGACATCGATCGGGCGAACAATCGGTGGCCCCACTAGGCACCCGCCCGCGCCACATCGCATTGCTCACGTCGGCGCGCCAGTGGCGTGGGTCGGGAGTGAGCCTCTCGCACATCGCGCGAGGCCTCGTGGCCAACGGACACACGGTGCGCATGCTGTGCACGGCGCCTTCGGTGACCGCGGGCTTCGCCGCCGCCGGGCTGCCGGTGGAAGAGCTGCCGATCCACGACACCGGCCTGGCGGAAGCCAGGACGCTGCTGCGGGCCCTGAAAGCCCAGCGAACGGAGGTGCTGGTCGCTGAGATGCCTCGCGATGTGCGACTCGGCGCGCTGGCATCACTCGCCCGCCGTCTTGCGCTGGTCTACTCGTACAACGTCAATCGCGCGGCGCCCCCGCGGGACCCGATCATGCGTCTGGCGTACCGGCGCGTGCGCCTGACGATCTTCCGCACCCATACGGGCGAGCGGGATGTGCTCGCGGTCGCGCCCTTCATGGGACGGCCGCCACATCGCGTGATCTACGAAGGCGTGGATCTCGACGTGTTCCGGCCGGACGCGGAACGGGGGCGCGCGTTCCGCGCGCGACACGGGTTGGGAGACCGACCGTTTCTCTTCGCGGCGGGTGCGCTCGAGTGGGAAAAACGCTACGACTGGATGCTCGATGCGCTCGCCCGCCTCGGACCGGGCGCCCCGCTCCTGGTCATCCGCGGCGACGGCTCGCAAGAGGCGGTGGTCCGCGCGAGGGCCGAGCAGCTGGGCGTGAGCATACGGCTGCTCGGGTTTCTGCCCGCCGAGGAACTCGCCGCCGCCTACAACGCCGCGACATGCTTCGTGCACACGTGTCCCGTCGAGACGTTCGGGTTGACCGTGGCGGAAGCGATGGCGTGCGGCCGGCCGGTGGTGGCGGTGGCCAGCGGGGCCCTCCCGGAGGTCGTCGGCGGGGCCGGCGTGCTGGCCCCGCCTGACGATCCTGCGGCGTTCGCGCGGGCGCTCAGCGACCTGCTCGCCGATCCGGCGCGGGCGGCGGCGCTCGGCGAGGCTGCACGCCGCCGCGCGCTCGACGCGTTCTCCATGGCACGGATGGGACGCGAATACAGTCAGGCCCTGGACGCCGTCGGCTAAAGGGGGCGGCTACACGTTACTTCGGCTCCACCGGCATCCCCGTCGCCTGCCAGTGCGCCCAGCCGCCCACCAGCGCCCGCGCCTTGGGCCATCCAGCACCCTGCAGCTCTCGCGCCACCCGGGCGCTTGTCTCTTCGTCGCGTCAGGCGCAGTAGGCGACCAGCCAGTCGTTGCGCGGGAGCGCGAGCTCGGCGGCCGCGCGCGCCACGTTGCCCTCGGGCGAAAGCCGGATCGCGCCCTTGGCTTTGACGTCGCTGTCGCGATAGGCGCGCTCCTTGCGCGCGTCGAGGAGCCACACGCGCTCCCCCGCCGCCTCGCGCCGGCGCATCTCGTCGAGCGTGATGCGCTCACTCGCGCGTTCGCGCGCCGGCGCAGGCCCGGGCGTCGGCTCGTCCCTCTTCCCGAGCAGTATCAGCGATCCCCCATGGATCACGACCGAGAGGAGCACGACCAGGGCCGCGGGCGCGAACAGTCGCTCGGCCCCCGGGAGCCCCGCGAACACCGGCAGCAGCACCAGCAGCAGCGAGCTCAAGCCGCGCGGCCCGAACCACACGATCAGGCGTCGGCTCCGGATGTCGAGGGGCTGCCCCCGCAGGGCGACCAGCAACGTCGCCGACCGGGCCAGCAACGCGCATGCCGCGAACGCGAGTCCCGCCCACGTCACCCCGGAGAGCCCGGTCCAGATGAGCGAGCTGCCGAGGGCGACGAAGGTGAACAACAGGAACATCTCGGCCGCGGCCTGCCCGAAGTCGAGAAAGCAGTCGCACAGCTCCGCGTCGACCGCGGCGATCGTGAGGCCCGCGGCGAAGGCGGCGAGCAACCCGCTGCCGTGCACCGCCTCCGCCGCCGCGTACGCCGTGAAGGCGACCCCGAGCGCGTACAATGACTCGTAGTCGCGTCGCACGGCGACTTTGCGCCGCACCTGATCGAGCACCGCCACGCCGGTGAATCCGATCACAACGCCGGCGCCCGGGCCCAGCAGGAACAGCTCGAGCGCCATGCGCCCCAGCGGCGGCTCGCTGCCCGGTCCCCGCAAGAACTGCATCGCCACCAGCACGACCGGCAGGACCACGATGTCGTTGAGACCGCTCTCGAGGGAGAGCACCTGGCGAGCGGCGGCGGGGACGTCTCCGCCGCGCAACAGGCCGCGCATCACCACCGGATCGGTGGACGCAAGCGCCGCCCCGAGGATCGCGGCCGGGGCGGGTGCGAAGCCCAGCAGGCTCCAGGCGGCGAGCGCGACCAGCAGCGCGGTCAGTGCCGTGCCAGGGCCGAGCACGATCAGCACCAGGCGCCGGTGCAGCCGCGCCGCCCCGACATCGAGCGACACGGCGTCGGAGAACAGCACCAGCACCAAGCCGAGCGTGGCGAGTGTCTGGAGGATGGTCGAGTGGAGGGGGAAGTCCACGAGCCCGAGCCCGTAGGGCCCCAGCACGACACCGAGCACCAGGAACACCGCTACCTGGGGGACGCGCCACCGGTCCACGACGCCGGACAGGAGGGCGGCCACGATCACCACCACGCCCACGAGCGCCAGGGTGGCCGCGAATGACGTACCGGTTATCGACTCCATTAGTGCAGCCCGCCCCCGGCGAGCTGCTTGACCAGGTCGCCGATGACCGCCTTGGCGTCGCCGAACAGCATCCACGTGTTGTCCTGCACGTACAACTCGTTGTCGATGCCGGCGAAGCCGGGCTTCTTGCTCCGTTTGATGGCAAGACAGGTGCGAGCCTTGTCCGCGTCGATGATCGGCATGCCGTAGATGGGGCTGTCCTTGGCGTAGCGCGCGGCCGGATTCACGACGTCGTTCGCGCCAATCACGAGCGCGACGTCGCACTGCGGCATGTCGGAATTGATCTCCTCCATCTCGACCAGGGCGGTGTACGGGATGTCCGCCTCGGCAAGCAGCACGTTCATGTGGCCCGGCATCCGCCCGGCGACCGGATGGATGGCGAACTTGACCGTGACCCCACGCTTGGTCAGCTGATCGTACAGCTCGCGCACCTTGTGCTGGGCCTGCGCCACGGCCATGCCGTAGCCCGGGATCACGACGACGAGCCGCGCCTGCTCGAGCAGCTGGGCCGCGCCCTCGACTGTCTCCTGCTTCCACGCTTTCTGCTCTCCCACCACCGTCGTCTTCTGCACCGTCCCGAACGCTCCAAACAGCACGTTCGTGAACGAGCGGTTCATCGCGCGGCACATGATGATCGAGAGGATCAGGCCGCTCGAGCCGTCCAGCGCGCCCGCCGTGACGAGCAGCTTGTTGTTGAGCACGAACCCCATCGCGACCGCGGAGAGTCCGGCGTAGGAGTTCAGGATGGAAATGACGGTGGGCATGTCCGCGCCGCCGATCGGAATGATGAGCAGCACGCCGAAGAGCAGCGCGAGGCCGACGATCCCGAGGAATGCGTGGGGAGACCACACCGCCGCCGGGTGCACGACGACGAACCCGCCCAGCGCCATGGCGGCGATCAGACACCCGATGTTGACGACGTTCTGCCCCGGGTAGGTGACCGGCCGCTGCGGGATCCACTTGACCTCCTGCAGCTTGCCGGTCGCCATGAGACTGCCGGTAAACGTGAGGAACCCGAGGATCACTTCGGCGACGATGGCGGTCATCCGGAACGCCGTGAGCTGCTCTGCGCCTTGGCCCACCCCGAGGAAATATTCCGCGGTCCCCACCAGCCCGGCCGCAAGCCCGCCGAACGCGTGCGACAGGGCGGTCCGCTGCGGCACCGCCGTCAGGGGCACGAGCGAGAGCGGGACGCCGACGACGAATCCGGCGATGATCGCCACCACGATCCAGCCGTGGTGGATGATCTCGGGTTGGATCCAGGTGGCGACGACGGCGACCAGCATTCCCACGACGCCCGCGATCACGCCCCGGCGGGCCGTCTTTGGGTCGTTCATCCAGTACAGCGAGAAGATGAACAGGGCCGTCGCGAGGACGGCGGAGAACTGAACGATCCCGTACATCATTGCTTCTTGAACATCTTCAGCATCCGGTCGGTGATCAGGAACCCGCTGACGATGTTGGTCGTGGACGCGAACAGCGCGACCCCGCCGAGGATGCGAATCAGCGGCGGGGAGTCCGCGCCCGCGACGACGATCGACCCGACCACGGCGATCGCGGAGATCGCGTTCGTGAGGGACATGAGCGGCGTGTAGAGGAGCCGGGAGACCCGACGAATGACACCCAGACCGATGAACGTCGACAGCACGAACACGAACAGCGTGGACCAGTAGTCGGCCGCCGCCGGCTCGGCCGGCGCCGCCTGGGCCGCCATCAAGGCGTCGATCATGTCTTCCGTACCTCCCCCGCGTGGGTGACGCAAGACTCGCGAATGATTTGGTCGTCGAAATCAACGACGAGCTTGCCGTCTCGTGTCACGTGTAACAGGAAACTGGAAACGTTCCTCGCGTACATCTGGCTCGCATGGTACGGCAGTGTGCTCGGGAGATTGACCGGCCCGAGGACCAGCACACCGTTCCGGATCACGTCCGTCCCGGCCTGGGCCACTTCGCAGTTGCCGCCCGTCTCGACGGCGAGGTCTACGATCACGGAGCCCGGCTTCATGCCATCCACGGCGGCCGCCGTGATGAGGATCGGCGCGCGCTTGCCCGGGATCGCGGCCGTGGTGATCACGATGTCGGCGTCCTTCACGTGCTGCGCGATGAACGCGAGCTCCTGCCGGTGGGTGTCCGCCGACAGCTCCTTGGCGTAGCCGCCGGCCGCTTCGGCCTGCTCGCCGATCGCGAGCTCCAGGAACTTCGCGCCCAGGCTCGCCACCTGCTCCTTCACCGCCGGCCGCACGTCGAAGGCCGACACCACCGCGCCGAGACGGCGCGCCGTGGCGATCGCCTGAAGCCCCGCGACACCGGCGCCCAGGATCAGCACCCGGGCCGGCGGCAGCGTTCCCGCTGCGGTCACGAGCATCGGGAAAAACCGACCGGTCGCCGCGGCGGCGAGCAGAACGGCCTTGTAGCCGGCGACGGTCGCCTGGGACGACAGCACATCCATCGCTTGCGCGCGGGTGATACGGGGGAGGAGCGCGAGGCTGAACGCCGTCACCTTGCGGGCCGCGAGCTGGGACACCACATCCCGCTCGGCCGACGGCTGGAACGTCGCGACCAGGGCGGCCCCCTCGCGACATAACCGGACCTCGCCCGCGGAGGGGGGCTGAAGCTTGAGAACGACGTCGCTCTGTCCCAACAGTTCCGCGGCAGTGGCGACGAGCGTGGCCCCGGCCGCGCGGTACGCCTCGTCACCGAAGGACGCCGCCTCGCCCGCGCCCCGCTCCACCAGGATCTCCAACCCGGTCTTCACGAGACGGCCCGCGACGTCCGGCGTGAGGGCGACCCGACGCTCGTTGACGGCGGTCTCTTTCGGGACCCCGATCTTCATTACGGCTCCTTCAAGTGTTCGCTAGTGGAGAGGCCCGGGAGGGGAAGGGTCACCCCTTCGGCAATGTGCCCTTTTCGCGCGCCTGCGCCAGCAGCCGCTCCGCAAAGTCGAGCCGCTCGGCGAGCTCGCTCACTCGCGTCTCGAGGGAGAGCAGGCGGTCCTCGACGTCCGTGACGCGGCGCTCCGCTGCCCCCGGTCCGACGGCCGCCTCGGACACCTCCCACCGCGACAGCCGCCGCCCGGCCCCGTCACGGAAGTCGCCGGCTGCGATGACGATGATGTCGTACAGGTACCACATCCCCAATCCGCCGAGCGTGAGGCACATCCAGACGCCGCTGTGCACGCGGCCGCTGTAGAAGCGATGCAATCCGAACACGCCCCCCACCACCGCGAGCGCGAGCGCCACGGCGCGCGAGTGGTCGGACGCCCCCTGGTCCGCGTCCGGCTCAGGCGGCTCGACGGGGTCGTAACGGTAGACGGAGCCGGCGGTCACGTCACGTCTTCTCGGGAACGCCGCTGAGGCGGTCGAGCCGCTCCCGCGGGATTACGCCCGCTTGCCGGCCCACTTCCCGGCCGTTCCGAAAGACGAGCAAGGTCGGGATGGCGCGGACGTCGAAGCGACGCGCCGTTGCCGGGTTGCGGTCAGTGTCCAGCTTGGTGACCAGGACCTCGCCCTGACGGTCGTGCGCGAAGTCGTCCAAAATCGGCGCCATGATCTTGCACGGCCCGCACCAGTCGGCGTAACAATCCATCACGACCGGCACGTCGGTCCCGGCGAGCACGCCATCGAGCGTCGCGTCCGTCACCGCGATGGGACGGTCGAGCAGGATCGGCCGCGCGCACTGGCCGCACTTGGGGCGGTCGGCGATGCGGCCGAGATCCACCCGATTGAGGGTCGCGCAGAAGGGACAGGCGACCGTCGCGTGCTTGCTGACCTCCGTGACCGACACGAGCTCACCTCCGCCTGCAATCTACATGTCGTCCTCGACTATCGCCTCCGCTTCGATCTCGACCAGCATCTCGGGCGCCACCAGCCGGCTCACGGCCACGAGCGTGCTCGCGGGCCGGATATCGCGGAACACCTCGCCGTGCGCCCGGCCGACGCGCTCCCAGTCGGCGATGTCGGTGACGTACATGCGGGTCCGTACGACGTGCGCCAGCGAGGCACCGGCTTGGACGAGCGCGCGTTCGATGTTCTTGAGCGCCTGGGTCGCCTGCACGTACGCGTCTCCGATGCCCACGATCGTCCCGTCAGGCCCCGTGGCGGTGGTGCCCGCGACGTGGATGGTCGAGCCCACCCGCACGGCGCGCGAGTAGCCGACGATCGCCTCCCACGGCGCTCCGCTCGATATGTTACGCCGCGTCATGTACCTCCATGAGCGTCGGTCGCCCGGAAGATAACGCGCGGGAGAGGCGCGGCGAACACAGCGCGATCTGATCGCTTGACCGATGTGCTTGAAGGCGTATCCCGACCACGGCAACCGATTCGATCGCAAGAACCGGATAGATCGCGGCACGACAACGCGCTAAGTTCTCAAGCGTGAGCCGTGTCGCTGTCGTTTCCGACCTTAGCCCCGAGCGCCGGTGGCGCATCGTGTTGGCGCGCGACCGCCGCTACGACGGCGCGTTCGTCTACGCGGTGCAGTCGACGGGGATCTACTGTCGTCCCTCGTGCCCCAGCCGCCGCCCCGGCCGGGACCAGGTCGCGTTCTTTCCGGCGCCCGAGGCCGCCCAGCTGGCGGGCTTCCGTGCCTGCCGGCGCTGTCGCCCCGACGCGGCGGCGACCCCCGACCCCGGGGTTCCGCTGGTGCGTACCGTGTGCCGGCTGATCGACACGCATCCGGACGCACCGGCGAATCTCGCGGTGTTGAGCGCGCGGACCGGGGTGACGTCGCACCAGCTGCTGCGCGCCTTCCAGCGGGTGCTCGGCATCAGCCCGCGCCAGTATCGGGACGCGCGCCGGCTGGACCGGTTCAAGACAGAGCTGCGCTCGCGCCGCGGGGTGAGCCCGGCGTTGTACCAGGCGGGCTACGGCTCGACCAGCCGCGTGTACGAGCACGCCCATGCGCAGCTCGGCATGACGCCGGCGACCTACAGCCGCGGCGCGCCGGGCGCGCGCATCGCCTACACGGTCGTGCCGAGCCCGCTCGGCCGGTTGCTCGTCGCGACCACGCCGCGCGGCATCTGCCGCGTCAGCTTGGGAAGCGGGGCGGAAGAACTCGAGGCCGGTTTGCGCGCCGAGTTTCCCGCGGCGGAGCTGCGCCGCGATCGCGGCGCGCTCGCCCGGTCGGTCGGCGCCATTCTGCGGTATCTGGCTGGGCGCGCCGAGCCGCTCGATCTCCCCCTCGATGTCCGTGCCACGGCGTTCCAGCGGCGCGTGTGGGAGGCGCTGCGCCGGATTCCCTACGGCACCACGCGCACCTACGCTGAGATCGCGCGCGCGATCGGCAAGCCGGCAGCCACGCGCGCGGTGGCGCGGGCCTGCGCGACCAATCCGGCGGCACTGGTCATTCCCTGCCATCGGGTGGTGCGGCAAGACGGCGGACTGGGCGGGTACCGCTGGGGGATGGAGCGAAAGCGCGCCCTGCTCGCGCGGGAGCGAGCGAGCAGGGCGCCCGACACGGATTAGCGGCGTGGTACTCGCGACCAACCCGTGAAGACCGCAGCAGCGGCGCGGCGGGACGCGCGGGCTCGAAACGGCCGGCGTGGAGCAAAACGTGTCAGGGATCAAGTGCGCGACGGCGCGTTGGACGCTTACCTTTCCGGCGAGCCATGGACAGCACTGCCCTCCCCGACGACCGTCTCGGCGACTTCACCGCCGACATCCGTGTCCTCCCGCTGATCGCCATGGCGGCGCTGATCGGCGTGATCAGCGCGTATGTGGCCCTGGGGCTGGTGCGGCTCATCGGCTTGGTCACCCACATCTTTTACTATCACGACCTCGGCAGCAGCCTGGTGTCGCCGGCCGATAATCGCCTGGGCGCGTGGGCGTTCGTGGTTCCCGTGGTGGGCGGCCTGATCGTCGGTCTCATGGCCCGCTACGGATCGGAGCGGATTCGCGGACACGGGATTCCGGAAGCGCTCGAGGCGATCCTCATCGGGCGCAGCCGCATGTCCGCGAAGATCGCCGTGCTCAAGCCGCTCTCGTCCGCGATCGCGATCGGCACCGGTGGGCCGTTCGGCGCGGAAGGGCCGATCATCATGACGGGCGGTGCCTTCGGCTCGCTGTTCGCTCAGGTGTTCCATCTGTCGTCGGCGGAACGGAAGACCCTGCTCGTCGCCGGGGCGGCCGGAGGGATGGCGGCGGTGTTCGGCACACCGGTGGCGGCGGCGTTGCTCGCCGTGGAGCTGCTGTTGTTCGAGTGGAAGCCGCGGAGCTTCATCCCGGTCGCCTGCGCGGCGGCGGTGGCCGGGGCGCTGCGGGTGCCCCTCCTCGGCGCTGGGCCGCTCTTCCCGGTCACGCCGCACGGGGTGCTGCCCTGGTTCGAGCTCGTCACCGCGCTCGGCCTGGGACTCGCGGCCGGGTTCGCGTCAGGGGGGCTCACCTGGCTCGTGTACGCCTGCGAGGACCTGTTCCGCAAGCTGCCGATCCACTGGATGTGGTGGCCGCTCTTGGGCGGCGCCGTCGTGGGGCTGGGAGGCCTGCTGTATCCCCGGGCGCTGGGCGTGGGCTACGACACCATCCACGACCTCCTCACGGGGCGGCTCGTCGGCCTGGCGCTGCTCGGACTGGTCGTCACCAAGGCCGTGATCTGGGCCGTGGCCCTCGGCTCGGGCACGTCGGGAGGCGTCCTCGCTCCGCTCCTGATCATGGGAGGCTCGCTCGGCGCGCTCGAGGCCCACTGGATCCCCTCCGGCGATCCGGGACTGTGGGCCGCGATCAGCATGGGCGCCATGATGGGCGGCACCATGCGGTCGCCGTTCACCGCCGTCGCGTTCGTCCTCGAGCTCACGCACGACATCAACGTCCTGCCGGGCCTGTTCGTCGCGTGCATCGCGGCGCACGCGGTCACGGTGCTGCTCATGAAGCGGTCGATTCTCACCGAAAAGGTCGCGCGCCGCGGCTATCACCTGACGCGCGAGTACGGAGTGAACCCGCTCCAGCTGCTCCGGGTCCGGGACGTGATGGAGCCGCCTCTGCCGGTCCGCGGTGACGGCGCGCCGGTCGTCGTCTACCCCGACGAGCTGCTCGAGACCGCCATGCGCATGCTGCTCGAGCACGAGCTGGAGGGCCTGCCCGTCGCGAGCCCCGACGATCCGGCCCAGGTGGTCGGATACGTGGAGCGCGCCGCCATTCTCGGCGCCTGGGTCCAGCTCACCCGCGACGAGCACACGAGAGAAGAAGGCTGGCTCGGCCGGCTGCGCCGAGGATCGGCCTAGCGGTTGCCCGCGCCGGTCGCCGGCTCCACCGCGCCGCGCTTGTGCTTCTGGAACCAGCTCATCATGTAGAGCTGCGTCCGCATGAAGTTCGACGGCTTCGATCCCGTGCCGTGGTATTCCCCGTTGAAGCGCAGCATCACCGTCGGCACGTTGCGCATCTTGAGCGCCGTGTAGAACTCCTCGGTCTGCGGAATGGGCGTGCGCCGGTCGAGCTCACCCGTCATCAGCAGTGTCGGGGTGGTCACCCGCCCGGCGTACATGAGCGACGAGTGCGCCAGCCACTCGTCCGGCTTGTCCCAGAACGGCTGGCGGAAAAAGCTGAACGTGAACAGCGGGATGTCGCTTTGCCCCGCCATGCTGATCCAGTTGATCACCGGGCACCGCACGGCGGCCGCGGCAAAGCGGTTGGTGTGCCCGATCACCCAGCTCGACAGCACGCCGCCCCCCGAGCACCCCGACACGTACATCCGCGTCGTGTCCACGTAGCCCTTGCCGATCGCGGCGTCCACGCCCGCCATCAAATCGTCATAGTCCGGCCCGGGATAGTTGTGGTCGATGCCGTTCGAGAACGCGTCGCCGTAGCCGGTCGAGCCACGCGGGTTGGTGTAGAGCACCACGTAGCCGTTCGCCGCGAAGTTCTGGAACATGTAGCTGAACGCCACGTTGTACATCGCGAACGGGCCGCCGTGGATCTCGAGGATGAGCGGGTACTTTTTGGTGGCATCGAGCGCCGGCGGCTTGACGATCCACCCCTGCACGCGCGCCCCGCCGCTCGAAGCGTACCAGACCTCCTCGACGTGGGCCAGGCGCTTGTTCGCCAGCACGTCGCCGTTCACGTCGGTCAGGCGCGTGGGGGCCTGCGACCGCCGCAGGTCGATGCGTACCACGTCGGGCGAGTGCTCGGGATCGCTCCGCACCCCCACCCCCACGAGCGTTCGCGCCAGCGAGGTGAGCGACACCACCTGCGCCCCCTGCGTCACGTCGCGCACCGCGCCCGACAGGTCGGCGTAGCGGACGTTGATCGACCCACGATCGCCCGCGGAGAAATACACGCCCCTGCCATCGGGTGCCCAGCGCAGATCGGTGGGATCGCGGTCGAAGCTGTGTGACACGTTCCGCATGCCGGACCCGTCGATGCCCACCGTCCAGAGATCCGCCGTGCGGTGCGTCTGGCCCGAGGAGTCGGACCCGGCGAACGCCACCGTGCGCCCGTCGGGCGAGACGGCGGGGGCCGCCCAGAACCCTGCCCGGGAGACGAGCGGCTTGATCGCGCCGCTCGCCACGTCCAGCGCGTAGAGGCGAGACACCTGGTACTGGCGGTCCCACGTGGTGTCGCGCAGGCCGTCGAAGACGATCGTGCGACCGTCGGGCGCCCAATCGTAGCCCGCTCCGAGGGCCAGCCCGTCGAACCGCGCGCCCACGTTCCAGCGCCCGCTCGTGAGCGCCCGGGCGGTCCCGCCGTCCGCGGGCACGAGGAAGAGGTGCGTAAAGCCCTGCTGCATGAACCCAACCTTGTCCTGGCGGTAGTGCAGGTCGTCCACGACGCGGGGCGCGGGCGTCCACTTCGCGCCCTCGGGTGCCTTGGGGAGGGAGATGCTCCAGGGGGTCGAATCGGGCACGAGCATCGCGAAGGCGATGGCTTTGCCGTCGGGCGCCCACCGCGCGTCCGACGGCGTCTCGGTCACGCGTGTCACCTGCGACGAGGCGCCTTCCGCGTCCATCCAGCGCACAAAGATCTGCGTGCCCTTGGGCTCGCCCTCGGCGAGATAGAGGATGCGGGCGCCGTCCGCCGACCAGCGCGCATCGGAGCCTTTCACGAGGAAGCGGTGGTGCGAGCCGTCCGCGCCCATGATCCACAGCGCCGACTCCCATTTGTCGTCGATCTTGTTGACCCAGCGGCGCGTGTAGACGACCTGCGAGCCGTCCGGGGACAGCTGGGGATCGCTCACTTGCTCCCAATCGAGATAATGATCCACGGTGAGCAAGGTGTCCGAGGCGGTCTCTTGAGCGCTGCCGACGCCGGGGAGCGCGAGCCCCGCGCAGAACACGAGCGACGGGATACGACGAAGCCAGAGATGCATGGAATCCTCCGATGAGAACCCGTGTCAGCGCGCGGTCTTCGCGCCTCCCGTGAGGCCGTCCTTCACCACCTGGCCGCCCTTCATCACGAACGCGACGTGCTCGAGCACCGTCACATCCTGCAGCGGGTCGCCCGTCACGGCGATGACATCGGCGTACTTGCCGGGCTCGAGCGCGCCGACCTTGTCGGCCCAGCCGAGCAGATCGGCAGCGCTCACCGTGGCCGCCTGGATCGCCTGCAGCGGCGTCGTCCCCCACCGCACCATGTGGGCGAACTGCTTCGCGTTCCAGCCGTGGGGATACACGCCCGCGTCGGTGCCGAACGCGATCTTCACGCCCGCCTGGACCGCCTTCTTGAAGTTCTCGCGCTGCTGGCGACCCACCAGGCGCTCCTTGTCGATGATCTTCTGGGGGAAGCCGAGGCGGGCGTACTCGGCGAGGATGTAGTCGTCGTTGTAGATGTCGGCCACGAGATAGGTGCCGTGCTCCTTCATGAGGCGGATGCCCTCGTCGTCGATCAGGCTGCCGTGCTCGATGGACGCGACGCCGGCCTTCACCGCGCGCTTGATCGCCTCCGCCCCGTGGGCGTGCGCGGCGACCTTGCGACCCCACATGGCCGCTTCCTCGACCAGGGCGTTCAACTCCTCCTGCGAGTACTGCGGC
>DATHGL010000327.1:0-3636 GCA_035317625.1 Gemmatimonadales bacterium
CGGACGTGGGGAGTGGACGGGTGGGTGCGCGCCCACCGCCCCGGCTCGTGGCTCGCGCGGGTGCCGCTCGGCTAGGGGATGTACAGCAGGTCGTTCGGCCGGTCGCCCACCGGGACGGCCGTGATCACTTTGCGCACTGCCGTGTCGATCACCGACACCGTGTTGGAGCGCCCGTCAGCCGTGTAGAGCCAGCGGCCGTCGGGCGAGAGCGCGATCCCCCAGGGTCGCCGCCCCACCGCAATCGAATCGATCACCGTCCGACGGGCCACGTCCACGACGCTGACGCTCGCCGCCGCCCCCTCCGTGAAGTAGGCGAGGCGTCCGTCGGGCGAGAACGCAATGCGGACCGGCTTGGTCTTGCCGTCGCGGATCGGGAACTGTCCGAGCACGCTGTCCGTCGCGACGTCGATGATCGTGACGTTCCCGCCAGCTTCGGCCGACACCCAGGCACGGGAGCCGTCGGGCGTGAAAGCGACGGTGCGCGGGTTGTCGCCCACGTGCAGGGTGTGCAGCAGGCGCCCCGTTTTGGCGTCGAGCACGGACACGGTGTTGTTCGTCTCCGCGGTGACGTACAGCTTCGTGCCGTCGCGCGTGATGCCCACGCCCTCGGGCTCGACGCCCACGGGGGTCGAGAACAGGACCTTGCCGGTCGAGAGATCGATTGCGGACGCGTGGGCGATCTCCTCGTTCGACACGTACGCGATCTTCCCGTCGGGGCTGATCACCACCAGCTCGGGATCGCGATTGGCAGGGACGGTCCGCGTCATCTTGCCGCTCGCCACGTCCACCACACCGAGGGCGTCGTCCTGCCCCAGGGCGACATAGACGGTGCGCCGATCCGGGCTCAGCGCCATGCCGCGCGGCCGCCTGCCCACCGGGATGGTCGCGACCACGGCGTTGGTGCGGGGTGAGATGACCGAGATGGTGTTGGGGATTTCGTTGCTGACGTACAGCTGCGGGTCGCTCGAGCCCGTGGGGCGGATCGCCTGGTCGACATGCAGGGCCTGGTCGAGGCCGCGGAGGCGGTCCCACCCGCGAATCCCCGTGAGCGTGGCGCCGGCCAAGTCGGCGCCGGTGACGTCGGCATCGGTCACGTCGGCGCCCGTCAGGTTGGCCCGGACGAGCAGCATCTTGCGCAGGTTCGCGCCCGTGAAGTCCGCGCCGCTGAAATCCACGCCGGTCGCGTCGACGCGCATGATGCCCATCGACTGGTTGCCGGGGTCCGCGCCGAGGTCGGCTCCGATGAATCTCGCCCGCCGGGCCGTCGCGCTGCTCATCGGCCCGATCAGGCGGGCGCCGCTCAGATCGGCCTCCGAGAGATCGGCGCCGTAGAGGATGACGGCAAAAATGCTCGCGTCCCGCAGGATGGCGCGCCGCAGGTCCACGCGATATGCCACGGCGAGGTCGAGCGTCGCACCGGTAAAGTCCGCCTCCGTCGCGACCGCGCCGGTGAGCGTGGCGGAGAAGAGCCGCGCCTTCGCCAGGTTGGTGCGTACCAGGCGACAGTTCGTGAGGTTGGCGCGCTTGACGTCGACGCCCGACAGGTCGAGCCCGGAGAGGTCCTTGCCGGTGAAGTCCGCCGGGTGCTCCGGGCTGGCGAGGGCGAGTGCCGCCAGCACTTGGTCGCGCGTCAGCGGCTGCTGGGCGCGCGCCGGGTCGGGGGCGGCGCTCGCCACCATGACGGCGAAGACCGCCCGCCACGCTCTCCCGGCGCTCCCGATCACGGACTCTTTTTCGGCAGGTCGGAGGCGCGGTGCGGCCGCCCCGGCCTGAGCCAGCCGTCGCTCCGCGCCTTCACGTACAGGTAGAGCTCTTTGATCGCCGCGGAATCGAGCAGCACGTTCCACGCCGGCATGCCCTTGGCGGGCCGGCCGTTCCAGGCCGTGTAGACGAAGCTGTCGCGCGGGAAGTTGGCACCGCTCGCGCTCAGCGCCCAGCGCAGGTCGGGCGCGGACGGGTTGATACCACCGATCGCGTCCTCGCCGTGGCAGCGGAAGCAGTAGACGTGCCACCACTTCCATCCCTGGTAGATCGAGTCCGACACCAGCAGGCTGTCGACCACGCCGTCGTGGGCCGGCATGGCCGGCGCCGTCGCGCCGCGCCGCTCGATCATCGGGACGTTGTACTGCTGCAGGATCGCGATGATGTCGGCGCGCCGGCGGTCGATCACCGAGTCGAGGGTGGCCTTGAGCTCCTTGTCGCGGTGCCGCACGGCCATCGCCATGTCGAACGCGAAGGGCATGCCCGACACGGGGTCCGAGTCGGGCAGCGCGACCAGCGTGAGCGGCACCGCCGCGCGGTTCGCGAAGTAGCCTGCCTTGGGCCCCCACACGATCGCCACGTCGATCGAGTCCTTGGCCACGGCGTTGATGATGTCCTCCGGGTGGTCCGCCTTCGGGTCCGGGTTCAGGAAGTTGCCGAAACCCACCAGGCCGACGATGCCCCGTGGCCCCAGCGCGTGGGCGGGCGGGGTGTTGGTCTGATCGTAGCCGATCAGGTTGACGCCGATCTTGAGGTGCTTCAACACGGTGTCGTCGAGCGAGCGAATCTTGAGCCCACGGTCGGCGCGGTACACGAAGTAATACGTGGAGCGGTAGTACGGTTTGGTCGTCGCCACCGGGTCGAGACCCACCGGCGCTTGTATCATGACGTCGCAGAATCCGCCGAGGATCGAGTTGCGCAGGACGCCACGCCGGCTGGGCCACCAATAGTTGATCACTGTGGCGTTCAGATCCTGGGCGACGAGGTGGGCGATCTTGTTTTCGAACCCCTCCTCCTGGTTGTTGGAGAAGGGCATGTCGTACGGGTCGACGCAGACCCGTAGCTCCGAGGGCCGTCGTGGCGCGCTGGCCATGAGGGCAACGGCGGCGGCGCTGACGAGCAGCGCCCCCGTGAGCCTTACTCCGGTGAGACGCATAGTACTCCCTGCGGATGCGGCGAAAGGTGAGCGCGGTGCCCCATGATACTACACCGGTGCCGGAGCGAAGACGCTCCGGCACCGGGTTCCAACGTGTCAGCGTGTGGTGCTACCCTGTTCCTGCGTTAGGGCAGCGCGAACACGAGCAGTGTGCCGCCCGCGTTGCTGATGTTGATGTAGTCACCGAAGGCACCGATCGCGCCCAGCGCGGCGGTCGGGTCCTCCGGGCCGATGCCGAGGGCCACACCGGCCCCGGCCCAGCCGCCCACTCCGGAGAGCACGGCGACGTACTGCTTGCCGTCCGGCCCCAGGTACGTCATCGGGTTGCCGATGATCCCGGAGGGCGTCTTGAACTTCCACAGCAGCGTTCCGGTCTGCGCGTCCACTGCCTTGAGCCAGCCTTCCATCGTGCCGTAGAACACGATGCCCGAGGCCGTCGCGAGCGCGCCGCCGTAGGCCGCCAGGTTCTCCTTGACCTCCCACTTGATGCTCCCGGTCGTCGGATCCCACGCGATGAACCGGCCGCGGTTACCGCCCGGGCCAGGGAACATGCGCACGATCGCGCCGACGTAGGGCTGCCCGGCCGAGTACTTCACTTCCACGCCCTCGTAGTCCATGCAGATGTTGTTCGTGGGGACGTAGAAGAGCTTGGTGAGCGGCGAGTACGCGGAGGGCTGCTGATCTTTGAAGCCGATCGCGGCGGGACAGATGCCCTCGGT
>DATHGL010000328.1:0-8921 GCA_035317625.1 Gemmatimonadales bacterium
ACGCGGCCGGCCACGCGCACCGGCTCGGCCAGGACGCCATCGAGACCCTCGAACAGGGGATCGTTCCCTGGGAGGTCGGCCCGGGTTTCGACCGGGCCTCGGGCGAGCTCGCGCAGGTCGATCTGTAACATGCGCAAACGAAGCTAAACCCTTGTGGGACTTGCGTCAAGCGAACTGCTACCGGCGTCCCCAGAGCTCCCGCAACTCGCTTTCCGGGAAGAAAAATGCGACTTCGCGGGCGGCATTCTCCGGGGAGTCGGAGGCGTGGATCGCGTTCCGCTCCTTGGACTCGGCGTACAGCTGGCGCACCGTGCCGGGCTGCGCGTCCGCGGGGTCGGTCGCGCCGATCACCTGTCGCAGCTGAGCCACGGCGTCCGCCCGCTCCAGCGCAAGCGCCAGCGCCGGCCCCGACGTCATGAAGGTCACGAGCGACCGATAAAAGGGGCGCTCGCGGTGGACCTCGTAGAACGCCTCCGCTTGCGCCACGCTGAGCTTGACCAGGCGCGCCGCCCGAACCGCAAAGCCCGCGGTCTCGAGGTGTGCGAGGATCTTTCCCGCACGGCCCGCGCCGATCGCGTCGGGCTTGATGATTGCGAGTGTGAGCATGAGTGGCAGGTGTTGGGTGTGAGGTCTGAGGTGTTGGGTGCTAGGGGGCGATGAGGCGGCGGACCACGTCCGCTCGCGTGAGAAATCCGACGACCAATCCCTCCCGGACGACCGGGAAGCGGTCGACGTCCTTGGAGCTCATGAGATTGGCGACGTCGGCGAGCGTCTGGTCCTCGGCCAGGCAGAGCACCGAGCGGGCCATCGCTTCCTTCACGGGGATGAGCTGGGGATCGGCCGAGCCCCGGAGCAGCTGTGACCGCGTGGGGGCGCGAAACTCTCCGCTCTTGGTGCGCTGCACGAACTCGGGGATCAGATAGCGCAGCAGCTCCCGGTGCGTGACCATCCCGATGAGCGAGCCGGCGTCATCCACGACGGGCAACGCGCGGATGTCCTGCTCCACCATGAGCCGGGCGACGTCGCCCAGCGTGCGCTCCGCACCCACGGTGACGGCGTGCGGGGTCATGACATCCCGCACCGTCAACTGGCTCGGCAGCTCCACGGCCTCCAGGGCGGCCAGCGCCACGACCTGCTCCGGCGTGCGGGCAGCCAGGAGCCCGAGCACGGTCTCGGGATCCGCCAGCGTGCGCGCGAACGCGCCCACCACCTGGAGATACAGGGCCGCGTCGCGGAGCGGCGCCACGATGAAAATGACCACCCGCGCGGTGCGATGCGGATCCTTCTCCCAGCGGATCGGCGTGGGGGAGATGCCGACCGCCGTGACGAGCCGTCGCACCGCCTCGGTGCGGAAATGCGGCAGAAACGCGTGCTCCCCGACGCTGACCATGTCCTCGGGCCAGGTGTGCCGGATGACGGCGTTCAACCGCTGAGGATCGGCCACGGCCCCGCTGGCGACGAGGCGCTCGGCCAGCCGCTCGGTCGCTTCCTGGACCGTCGCCGCGCGCAGCGGCACCAGGACGTGATCCGCCGTCAGCACATCGCGGAGCTTCACAAGCGCTCCCGCAAGAGCGGGACGACGTCCGCCGGCCGCTTCATGACCGCGATCCCGGCGCGTCCGAACGCGGCCATCTTGTCCGCCGCCGTCCCGCTCGAACCCGAAATGATGGCGCCGGCGTGCCCCATGCGGCGGCCGGGCGGCGCCGTCTGGCCCGCGATGAAGCCGACCACGGGCTTCGTCACCGCCTGCTGCACGAACTCGGCCGCCTGCTGTTCGTCGGTGCCGCCGATCTCGCCGATCATGATGACCGCGTCGGTCTCGGCGTCGGCCTGAAAGGCGGAGAGGCAATGGATGAAGCTCGTGCCGATGAGCGGGTCGCCGCCGATGCCGATGCAGCTGGACTGGCCGAACCCCTGCGTCGAGAGCTGGTGCACGATCTCATACGTCAGCGTGCCGCTGCGCGATACGACGCCGATTCGGCCCGGCCGGCAGATGTTGCCGGGGATGATCCCGACCTTGCTCTTGGGGGGCGAGATGAGCCCCGGGCAGTTCGGGCCGATGAGCCGTGCCCCGCGCTCGTGCAGATACGGCAGGACGCGCGTCATGTCCAGCACGGGAATCCCCTCGGTGATGCACACGATCAGCGCGAGACCCGCGTCCGCGGCCTCGAAGATCGCCGAGGCCGCGACGGCTCCGGGGACGTAGATCACCGACGTATTCGCCTGCGTCTCGCGCACCGCGTCGACCACGGTATCGAATACGGGGACCACGCCGTCGAACAGCTGTCCACCTTTGCCGGGCGTGACGCCCGCGACCACTTTCGTGCCGTAGCCGATCATCTGACGCGTGTGGAACGAGCCGTCGCGGCCGGTGATGCCCTGCACCACCACGCGCGTCTGTTGGTCGATGAAGATGCTCACGCGACCCTGGCCCGCGCGACGGCCTGTTTGACGGCGTCGTCCATGTCGGTGAGGGCGGAGAACCCGGCGTGCGTGAGGATCTGGACCGCGAGCACCTCGTTCGTGCCGGTGAGCCGGATGACCAACGGCACCGTGAGGGGAAGCTGCTGGGTCGCCTGGACGATCCCGTTCGCGACGTCGTCGCACCGGGTGATGCCGCCGAAAATGTTGAACAGGATCGACCGCACGCTCGCGTCGGCCGTGATGATCTTGAGCGCGGCGACCACCTTTTGGGGGTTCGAGCTCCCGCCGATATCGAGGAAATTCGCGGGCTCGCCTCCGTAGTACTTGACCAGATCCATCGTCGCCATGGCGAGCCCCGCGCCGTTCACGCAGCAGGCGACGGAGCCCTCGAGCTTGATGAACGTGAGCCCCGCCTCGCGCGCGGCGACCTCGGACGGGGCCTCGGCGCTCGTGTCGCGCAGCGCCGCGATCTCGGGGTGGCGGTCGAGCTCGTTGTCGTCGATCACGATCTTGGCGTCGAGCGCGGCCACCGCGCCGTCGGGCCCCGTCACGAGCGGATTGATCTCGGCGAGCGACGCGCCTGCGGCGTAGAACGCCGCATACAGCCGCTGCATGATGTCCGCCGCGGCACGCGCCTGAGCCACGTCTCGGTACAGCTTCAAGGCCAGCCCCAGCCCCTGATGCGGCAGCAGCCCGTAGCGCGGGTCGATCGCGAGCCGATGGATCTTCTCGGGCGTCTCGGTCGCGACCTCCTCGATGTCGACGCCTCCGGCGGGACTCACCATCAACACCGGCCGCTGCGACGCGCGGTCCACGATGATGCCCACGTAGCTCTCGGAGGTGATGGTGACCGTTGGAGCCACGAGCACGCGGTGCACGCGGAGCCCCTTGATGGTCATCCCGAGGATCTGGGTGGCGTGCGCCGCGGCCTCGGCCGGGTCGCGGGCCAGCTTCACCCCCCCGGCCTTGCCGCGCCCGCCCGCATGCACCTGGGCTTTCACCACCACCTTGCCGCCCAGCCGCTGCGCGATGGCGCGGGCCTCGTCGGGCGTGTCGGCCACCGCGCTCTCCGGGATGGGAATGCCGTGGCGGCGGAGAATCTCGCGCGCCTGGTATTCGTGCAGATTCACGGTTGCTCCATGGTGATCGTCGTCCCGGCGTCGCCCCGCAGGGCCGCCAGCCCTCGGGACAGTTGGGCAATGACCGCCCGCTGGCCGCCGGCGCGGACGAAATCCGCCGCGGCTTCCACCTTCGGCCGCATGCTGCCCGTGCCGAGCTCCTTCCCCCCGAGCAGGTGATCCGCCTGGGCCAGGTTGAGGCGACGGATTGCTTCCTGGCGCGGCGTGCCGTAGCCGTGATACACGGCCTCCACGTTCGTGAGGATCAGGAGGACGTCCGCGGCGATGTCCCGGCCGAGGATCGCGGCGACACGGTCCTTGTCGGCCACCGCGTCGATGCCTTCGAGCCCGAGCGTGGGGTCGTCGTACACGGGCGGGCCGCCGCCGCCGCAGGCGACCACGATGTGGCCGGCGGCGAGGAGGTGGCGGATCATGTCGCGTTCAACGACCGCGATGGGCTTGGGGCTGGGCGCCAGCCGGCGCCACACGCCGGGCCGCTCCTCCTTCACCGGCACGGCCCGGGCCTGGAGCCGTGCGACGCGCACCGCGTCGAGCGCATGGCCGATCGGCTTCGTGGGACTTCGGAGGTTCGGGTCGTTGGCATCGCACAACGTTTGGGTGATGAGCGTGACGATCTGGCGGGCCACACCGGCGCGGGCGAGCGCGTTCTGCAGCGATTGTTGGATCATGTAGCCCATCCAACCGGCGGTCGCCGCCACCAGGACACCCAGCGGCAACGGCTCGATCTGGTCGGCGGCGATCTCGTTGCGCGCGAGGTCGTCGCCCACCTGGGGGCCGTTGCCGTGAACCAGCACGATGCGCCACCCCTCACGCGCCAGATCCACGATCGGCGCGAGGCTCGCGCGGGTGTGGCGGAACTGGTTGGCGATGGTGGGGCGCTCGCCCGGTGGGGCGACGGCGTTGCCGCCGAGCGCGACGACGATGGTGCCCGGGTGCACGGCCGCGCAACCTAGCGGCGCTCGGGGGCGGGAGCAAGCTTGCGCCGCCCCGCGCCGAGCAGCTCCTGCAGCTCGCGATACCGACGGCCGAACGTTTCCAGGTCGCCCGCCCCGAGCGCCGCGTCGGCCTGCGCAGCGAGCCGCTGCGCCCGCTGCCAGCGCGCGGCGAGCGTCGTGTCTGCCGGCAATTGCGCGCCGCCGGGTGTGGCGAGCAGATCTCGCAACGCCGTGGCCGTGCCTCGACCCTGTCCGTGCCGCTCTCCCCACGAGAGGAACAGCGTATCGATACCGCTCGGTGGCCCGCCCGTGGCCGGCTCGGCGAAGAGGGCCTGCTCCGAGAAGAGGGCGCCGGCGACGCTCCAGACGCGGAGCACGCCGGGTGCGGTCGTGCTGGGTGAGCCCAGCAGGACGGGCGGGAGCCGCACCGCGGGTGTCGGTCGCCACGCGAACAGGAGGGGTCCCGCTGGGGTCATCGCGCCCGCGATCAGCCGAGTGAACGTGCTCCCGGCCTCGAAGCCCTGGGCCGTCCACACGCGCGATCCTGCGGCCTCGGGCTCCCCTGCCGGAGCCACCAGCTCGAACGGGTCGCGCGGGTGCGCCGTCCACGCCACTACCTCGGTGCGCCAGCGCTCGACCAGCGCCGCGGCCGCTCGAAACGCGTGGCGCGGGAACGGCAGCTGCACGCGCACGGCGGCCGGGAGGCTGTCGAGCGGTTGCACCAGCGGTGTGAACAGCCTGGCCCACACACCGGCAAGCGAGTCCGCCGCCGGGGCGAGGTAGAGTCGGGTGTCGCCGCTCGCGGCGTTCACGGTGGCGACGAGGCCGGCGCGCCAGTACCGAGTCGGACGGCCGTCCACTTCTACGGGACGGGCGAGCGGAAAGGCTTCCGCTTCGAGGTAACCGTACGACAGCCACCAGAGGATGCTGTCGGCCACAATGGGAACGGGGTCGTCGAACGTCGCAAACGGTGCGAGCCGCCCCAGCCGTCCGGCAACGTCCCGGCGCCACAGCAACACGAGACCATCCGTTTCTCGGCGGGCCAACGCGGGGCTCTGGAGCGCCCACGCGAGCGCGACGCGGCGCCACCATCCGGCGAGCGGGATCCCGCCGGACCGCCGGAACGCCGGCCACGTGTCGGGTGCCGCGACGGCGAATTCAGCGAACCCCGGGCCGAACCAGGAGGCGGAGTCGCGCGTTCCGACCCGCGCGAACGCCAGGATCGTGTCGTCCTCCACGGCGGCGATCGGCGGTCCGGCGCGCGCCCCTGCGCCCCGATGCACCGCGACCCAGTCGGCCGGCTGGGTGGGTGCGACGCTGTCGGGCACGGGCCGGAACGCGATGATCCAGGCGACGCGCCCGTCGCCGGGCGGGCGCAGCGCCAGGTGGGCGCCCGCGGGCGTGGCGCGCGCGCCTACGAGGTCCCGTCGCGCCGCGGCCGCGAGCATCACCCGCTGCGCGTCCCAGATGGGAAGCGCCGTGACGGCCGCCTCGGGGCTCGCGAAGCCCGGGGGCGCACGCTCCGCCGGTGCCGGCGTGCCGAACGCCAGGGCCTCGAGCCGCTGCTGCTCGGCGGCGATCGCCGTGTCGCGAATGGCCGCGCGCGCGCCGCCCGACGTGGCGCTCGACGCGGGACCGGGGATGAGCGCGAACCCGAGGAGCGAGGCGACGAGGAGCGCGCCCCACGCCGTCAGGAGCAGCACCGGCTTCTCGCGCAGGCCCCAGACAAAGCTCGCGAGCGCGGTGGCGACGCCGAACGCCGCGACCACCGGGGCCGCGGGGAGGCGCGCGTCGAGCGCTCGCTGGGTCAGCGTGCCGTGCAGTCCCGCCACCGTCTCGGCGGGGTCGAGCAGCGCGCCCCACGTGAGCGTCAGGGCGAGGAGCGTGAGCAGCAACCCGAGATGCGCCCGGGCGTGCGCGTTCGCGTACGGCAGCCAGCGCCGGAAGCGCAGCGATCCGATCCCGACGTACAGCAGCGCGACCACGACGGTCGCTGTGCCCACACCCAACAGCGCGAACGCCCGCAGACGCTCGGTCCACGGCAGCTGCGCCACGTAGTACCCCAGGTCTCGGTGCAGCACCGCGTCGGTGATCCCGAAGGTCGGCGCGCGATACGCGAGCGCCGCGTGCATCCACCAATCACCGGTGCCCAGCGTCAGGAGGAACCCGAACAGGACACCGCTCGCGATCGTCCCGGCGAGCAGCAGGGGTTGGGGGACGGCCTCGACGATCTCCAAATCACCCAGGCGGCGGGACAATTGCATCGAGCCGATGGAGCGGTAGACGAACAGCAGGTTCGCCGTCCCCCAGGCCACCGCTGCGAGGAGGACCAGTCCCGATATGAGCCGGGCGAAGTCGCGCGCGGCGAGATACGCCCCTCCGCCGGGGAGGCTCGCCGCCCAGGCGCGCTCGGCGATCTCGAGGGCGACCCAACGCCCTCCCACCAGCGCCACGACCAGCAGTCCCACGCCGAGGAGGAGCGCCCGGCGACGGGCGGCCGGCCTCACGCGACGCTCTGCGCCGCGAGCCAGCTCTCGACTTCGGTCCGGTAGGCCTCCAGCGCCGCGGCGTTGGCCGCTTCAAAACGGAGCACAAGCACCGGCTGCGTGTTCGAGGCGCGCACCAATCCCCAGCCGTCGGCGAAGCTGATGCGCACCCCGTCGAGGGTGGACACCGAGTACTTCGCCCCGAAATGGCGCGCCGCTCGCTCCACAATGGCGAACTTGCGATCATCGGCGCAGTCGACGCGCAGCTCGGGCGTGGCAACCGTGACGGGGAGGTCGGCGAGGAGGCGGGAGAGGGGCCCGCCCTGCTCGGCCACGTAGCGCAGCAGGCGCGCGGCGGCGAACAGCGCATCGTCGAAGCCGTACCAATCGCCCCCGAAGAACATGTGACCGCTCATCTCACCGGCGAGCGGCGCGCCCGTCTCCTTCATTTTTTGCTTGATGAGGGAGTGACCCGTCTTCCACATGGTGGGCACGAGGCCCACGCGCTCGAGCTCGCGCGGCAGCACGGCCGAGCACTTCACGTCGAAGATCACCGCGTGGCCCGGGCCCATGCGCCCGGCGAGCTCGCGGCCCAGCAGCACGAGCAGCTGATCGCCGAACGCGGGACGACCCTGCTCATCCACCGCGCCGATACGGTCACCGTCGCCGTCAAAGGCGATCCCCAGCTCCGCGTGTTCGCGACGGACGGCGGCCTGCAGGTCGCGCAGGTTGTCGAGGACCGTCGGGTCGGGGTGGTGGTTGGGGAACGTGCCGTCGGACTGGCAGAACAGCGGTACGACGTCGGCGCCGAGGCCGCGCAGCGTGTCGACCGCGATGAGGCTCGAGACGCCGTTGCCACAATCCACGACGACCTTGACCTTCCGGGAGAGCGGGCCGTTGCGCTGCACGATGGCGTCACTGTAGCGCTGCAGCACGGAGCCGTCCTCACTGCGCCCGCCGCCCGGGCGGCCGGGCGTGCGGCCGTCCGCGATCAGCTGGCGGAGGCCCTGGATCTCGGCGCCGTAGACCGGATTGCCGTCGAGCACGAGCTTGAAGCCGTTGAACTCCGGGGGATTGTGCGACCCCGTCACCTGGACGCCGCCGTCCACGTTCAGGACGTGGGTCGCGAAGTAGAGCGCCGGTGTCGGCAACTCGCCCACGTCCACCGCGTGGCCGCCCACGGCCTCGATGCCCGAGAGCATGCCACGCACCAGGGCGACCCCGGAGGGGCGGTTGTCGCGCCCCACGGCGAAGCGGGGCGCACGTCCCAGGCGGTCCCAGCCGAGGGTCGCGATCGCTTGCCCGACGGCGCGCGCGACCTCGGGCGTGAGCTGGTCGCCCACGGTGCCGCGGATGTCGTACTCGCGAAAAATGGTGGCGGGGAGGTTCACGGGGCCCGCCGGAGATCAGCGGCCGGTCGACGTCGGGGTCGGCGGGGCCGGCGCGGGTGCGGTGACGGCCGGCGCGGCGCGGAACCCCTCGCTGCTCGTCTTCGCCAACTCGAGCAGTCGGTTCGGGCGGATTCCGAAGAAGAGCAACCCCGCGACAGACACCGCGACGACCGCGCCGCCCAGCCGGCCGAGACGCATGCCGGCGTGGGCCTGCTCGGAGGGCTCGGGCTTCATGTACATCGCCATGATCACCGGGAGATAGTAGCCTGCGGACACGACGCTCGTAAGGACGAGGATCGCCGCCAGCAGGAGGTGCCCCGTCGCGGTGGCCGCGACCAGGATGTACCACTTGCCGATGAATCCCGCCGTCCCCGGGAAGCCGAGCAGGGAGAGCATGCAAATCGCGAGCGCCCCGGCGAGCCACGGCCGGCGTGTCCCGAGTCCCGCGAGATCGTCGATCAGCACGTCGCGCTCACCATCCCGCCCCTTGGCGGCGAGGAGAGCGAAGGCGGCGAGCGTGGTCAGGGTGTACGCGACCAGATAGAA
>DATHGL010000329.1:0-2669 GCA_035317625.1 Gemmatimonadales bacterium
CGAGGGCGCGACGCCGCCGCGGGTGGTGATCGACGAGGCGGTGAAGCTGGCGCACTGGTTCGCGGGCGCCAAGGCGCCGGCGTTCGTGAACGGGGTGCTCGACGCGATGGCGCGGGAATTCGGCGCCCTGTGAGGATCCTGCTCGTCAACTGGAACGACCGCGAGAACCCGGACGCCGGGGGAGCCGAGATCCACTTGCACGAGACCTTCGGTCGGCTGGCGCGGGGCGGCCACGCCGTCGACCTGGTGGTGAGCGGCTGGCCTGGCGGGGCGCCCCAAGCGGAGATCGACGGCATGCGCGTGCGTCGCTACGGCGGGCGTCACAGCTTCGCGCTGCGGGCGCGCGGGGCGGTGCGACGGCTGCTGCGCGCCAGCCGCTACGACGTGGTGGTGGAGGACATCAACAAGCTGCCGCTCTTCCTCGCGGGGCTCAGCGACCGCCCGTTTTGCGCGCTCGTCCCGCACCTGTTCGGCGCCACCGCGTTCCTCGAAGCCGGTTGGCCAATCGCCGCGATCGTGTGGGCGGCCGAGCGACTCATCCCGCGGGCCTACGGCCGGGCGTGGTTCCACGCCATTTCGGACAGCACGCGTGACGACCTGGCGCGGCGGGGTGTGTCCCGCGAGCGGATCGAGGTCATTTACCCCGGCGTCGATGCGACCTGGTACGCTCCCGACGCAGCGGTGCCGCGGACCCGCGCACCCACGTTCTTGTACGTGGGGCGGCTCAAGCGTTATAAAGGAGTGGAGATCGCGCTCCGGGCGCTGGCCCTCGCGCGGCAGGCACGTGCCGACCTGACCCTCGACGTCGCGGGGCAGGGCGATGACCGGTCGCGACTCGAGCGGCGGGCGCGGGCGCTCGGCCTGGGGGAGACCGTTCGCTTCCTCGGCTTCGTGTCCGACGAGGAGAAGCGCCGGCTGCTGCGGCAGAGCTGGGCGGTGGTGCTGGCGAGCCCGAAGGAAGGGTGGGGTATTTCGAACGTCGAGGCGGCGGCGTGCGGGACACCCGCGCTCGCGTCCGACAGCCCGGGTCTGCGGGAGTCGGTCCGGCACGGCGAGACCGGTCTCCTCGTGCCCCACGGCGACGCGCGCGCGCTCGCGGACGGGATGCTCGCCCTCGCCGCCGATCCGGCACTGGTGGCACGGCTGGGCTGCGGCGCGCGCGCCTTTGCGCAGCGGCTCTCCTGGGAGCGTACGGCCAGGGCGACGGAAGCCCATCTCCAGCGGGTCATCGCGCAGGGAGGCTGATCATGCGAATCACCATCACGGCGCGCCATTGCGAGATTGCCGATGAGCTCCGTGCCCGGGCGCGGACGCTGCTCGAGCGGCTCGGGCGGATCGCGCGCCGGCCGCATGATGGGCGGGTGCTGTTCGACGCCGACCACGGGCGCCCGACGGTCGAGGTACGGTTGCACGCGGCGCGCGGCGTCGTGCGCGTCGCTACGGCGCGCGGGGCCGACCATCGCACCGCCCTCGACCTCGCCGCCGCCAAGGTCCGGCGCCAGCTCGACAAGTCATCCACGCGGCGCCGCGCTGCCCCCACCCGCCGCACCCTGGAGCGCGAACCCCGGTGACGCTGCCCAAGGTGCGTGACCTGCTCGAGCGCAAGGGCGATCCCCTCGAGCTCGAGGCGCTCACGGGAGAGGTCGGGCTCGAGCGCGACATTCCCACGCCCGAGGCGTCGAGCCCGGGGCTCGTGCTCGCGGGCTACACCACACGCTTCGCGGCCAACCGCATCCACATCCTCGGAGAGACCGAAGTCACCTACCTTGCATCGCTCGATGCGGCGGCGCGCCGCCGGGCGCTCGAAACCATGTTCCAGTTCGACCTCCCGTGCGTCGTCATCTCGAAGGGTCAGGAGCCACCGACCGAGCTGCTCGAGCTGGCGCGCGCCAAGGGCGTCCCGGTGATCCGTACGCGGCTGAAGACGGCAGAGTTCTACCGCCGCCTGAAGCCGTTCCTGGACGACCGATTCGCGCCTGCCACGACGGTGCACGCGTCGCTCGCCGACGTGTTCGGCGTCGGGCTGCTGTTTTTCGGCCGCTCGGGGATCGGCAAGAGCGAGTGCGTGCTCGACCTGGTCGAGCGCGGCCACCGGCTGGTCGCGGACGACCTGGTCCACATCTCGCGCCGCGGCAACGGGGTGTTGATCGGCCATGGGCACGAGCTGGCGCAACACCACATGGAAATCCGCGGGGTGGGGCTCATCGACATCCAAGCGTTGTTCGGCGTCCGCTCGGTGCGCCAGCAGAAGCGCATCGAGGTGGTGGTCCAGCTCGAGGATTGGGACGCGACGCGCGAGTACGACCGCACCGGGATCGACGGGCAAACCACTCAGGTGCTCGACGTCGTGCTCCCGCTCGTCACGGTGCCCCTCAACCCGGGAAAGAACCTCACGGTGGTCTGCGAAGTCGTGGCGATGAACCATTTGCTGCGCTACAGCGGTGTGGATGCGGCGCGGGCGTTCAATGATCGTTTGCTCAAGCGCCTCGCCGAGCGCCGCCAGGTGCAGGAGTATCTCGAGGAAGACAATGAGTGAACCGCTCCGAGGAAGACAATGAGTGAACCGCTCCATGGGGTGATCGTATCGCACGCGGCCGTCGCCCAGGCGCTGCTCGCTGCCGTCGCGGCCATCACGGGCGTGAGCGACGCCCTGGTGCCCGTCTCGAACG
>DATHGL010000330.1:0-18516 GCA_035317625.1 Gemmatimonadales bacterium
CGACGTCCGCACTGGCGCCGCGGATACCGCCTACCCCGCGCTCGTAACGCGACTGCTGCCCGCGGGCTTCAAGGGCCTGGTGCTCGCCGGGATGCTCGCCGCGCTGATGAGCTCGCTCGCGTCCGCGTTCAACTCCTGCTCGACCCTGCTCACGTGGGACGTGTACCGGAAGATCAGGCCCAACGCAAGCGAGCAGCGGCTCGTCGCGGTCGGGCGTGTCACCACCGTGTTGCTCGTCGGGCTGGGCCTCCTCTGGATCCCGTTCATGAAGTACGTCTCCCCCCAGATCTACATCTACCTCCAGAGCGTGCAGGCATACATCGCACCGCCGATCGCGGCGTGCTTCCTGCTGGGCGTGCTGTACCCGCGGCTGAACGGCACCGGCGCATTGGCCGCGCTCTGGACCGGGCTGGTGCTCGGGACGTCACGACTGGTGCTCGAGCTGGGGCGGGCCCATCTGGCAAGCGGCACGGTGTGGGCCTGGTTCGCCGGGATCAACTTTCTGCACTTCGCGGCCTTGCTCTTCGCCCTGTGCGCGGGGATCCTCATCGCGGTCAGCCTGGTGACCGCCCCACCAGCACTCGCCCGGATCGCTGGCGTGACGTACGGCGCGGCGGAGATCACGACGATCCCGGTCCCGGCCAGTCCACGGAACCGCAACGTGGTCCTCTCGATCGTCCTCGCGGCCACGGTCGGGGTGCTGTGGATCGTGTTCAGATGAGGAGGTCGGTGGAGGTTGGTGGAGGTTCGGGAGGTTGGTGGAGGTTTGTCAGGCTCGCGCTTGGGGCGGCGTGCATCGCGACAACCTCCTCGACCTGCAGAACCTCCACCAACATCCCCCAACCTCCGGGTCGGTACGACCCGGCGCACGACCTCGGGGCCCTGTTCCAGGACGTTCAGTTGTCGGGGATCTTCGCGGATTCGAAGACGTTCGTGGATGCTCGCCCACGCCGGGCCCCGGGAGCGATCGTCGCGGCGTATGCGGCGGCGCGCAGCGCCGTGGGATTCGGCTTCCAGACGTTCGTGGAGCGGGAGTTCGAGCTGCCCCGGGCCGCGGGCGCGGACTTCAGCACGGACACGTCCCAGACCATGGAGCAGCACATCCGTGCGCTCTGGCCCGTGCTCACCCGCGCGCCGGACGCGCCCGACCCGCGATCGTCGCTGATCCCACTTCCCGCGGCGTACGTCGTGCCGGGAGGCCGGTTCCGCGAGGTCTACTACTGGGACTCGTACTTCACGATGCTCGGGCTGATCGCGAGCGGCCGCACCGACCTCGTGCGGGACATGCTGGACAACTTCGCCTACCTGGTCGGGACCGTGGGTCATGTCCCGAACGGCAACCGGACCTACTATCTCAGCCGCAGCCAGCCGCCGTTCTTCGGCGCCATGGTCGGGCTGTACGCTCGGGCGACGGATACCACGCGAGCCCTACGCTACCTCGACGCCCTCGAAGCGGAGCACGCCTTCTGGATGGATGGGGCGGAGCGGCTCGCGCCCGGGGAGGCGTACCGCCGCGTGGTGCGGCTCCACGCGGGCGGGCCGATCCTCAACCGGTACTGGGACGACCGGTCCGATCCCAGGCCGGAGTCGTACCGCCCGGATTACGAGGTCGCTCAGACGCTCCCCGCGGCGCAGCGCGGGGCGTTCTATCGGAACGCCCGCGCCACGGCCGAAAGCGGCTGGGACTTCTCGAGCCGCTGGATGCGCGACCCGAGGGACCTGCGCACGCTGGAGACGACCGAGCTGATCCCGGTGGATCTCAACAGTCTCCTCTATCACGCCGAGCGGCTGATCGCCGCGCTCCGGGCGTTTCGGGGGCGGCCGGGTGATGCGGGCGTCGCGAGGCAATTCGCCGAGGCGGCCGAAGACCGTCGTCGGGCGCTGCTCGACGCCGCGTACGATCCGGCCAGCGGGTTCTTCTACGACGTTCGCTGGCGTACCCGCGAGCGCGTGACGGACCGGCCCACGCTGGCCGCCGCCGCCCCGCTGTATTTCGGCCTCGCCACCTCCGAGCAGGGCCGCAGGGTCGCGGCGCGGCTCGAGCGGGATTTCTTGAAGCCCGGCGGGTTCGTCACGACCACCTTCGCATCGGGCCAGCAGTGGGATGCTCCCAACGGGTGGCCGCCCCTCGAGTGGCTGACGATCGAGGGGGTGCGTCGCTACGATCGCGCCGACCTCGCCGATGCCGCCCGCGACCGGTGGCTCGCCCTCAACCGCCGCACGTATCGCGCGACGGGCAAGATGACCGAGAAGTACGACGTCGTCGACCTGAATCGGCACGCCGGCGGGGGAGAGTACCCGACGCAGGACGGGTTCGGGTGGTCCAACGGGGTGGCGCTGGCGCTCGTCAAAACGCTTGATCCCAGCGAACGGACAGGCGGACGGCCGAAGCGATGAGCCCGACCATGCTGTAGGTCTGCACGAAGTTGCCCCACTGCTCGCGCGTGCGGGGATCGATGTGCTCCGCCAAGAGGCCATGCCGATTGCGGCAGGCGAGGACATTCTCGAAGAGGGCACGCGCCTCCTCCCGTCGTCCCAGCGCGGCGAGCGCGTTGATGTACCAGAAGGTGCAGACCAGGAACGCGTTCTCCGGCGTCCCGAAGTCGTCCGCCTCGATATAGCGAAAGACGAAGTCACCGCGGCGCAGCTCCTGCTCGATGGCGCGGACGGTGCCGGCCAGCCGAGGGTCGTCCTCGGGCAGGAAGCCGAGCTCCGCGAGGCGCAGCAGGCTCGCGTCGAGCGTGGTGCCGTTCACGGCGGCGACGAAGCTGCCCTTCTCGGGATTCCAGCAGCGCTCGCAGACGAACTGGTGGATGCGCGCCGCCTGGGTCCGCCAATGGGCGGCGCGGTCGGCGAGCCCCAGATGCGCCGCGATCCTGGCCAGCCGGTCGCACCCCGCCCAGCACATCACGCTGGAGAAGGTGTGGACGCGGGGCGTCCCCCGCAGCTCCCAGATGCCGGCATCCGGCTGGTCGAAGAGCGTCGCCGCCTGCTCGCCCAGCGCCTCGAGGCGGCGGAACAGGATCTCGTCTCCGTGACGCACCAGACGGCGGTCGAAGAACACGTGGGTGGCGGTCAGGATGGCCGAGCCGTAGACGTCGTGCTGGACCTGGCGGTACGCCTGATTGCCGATTCGGACCGGGCCCATCCCCCGGTACCCCGGGAGGGCATCGACCGTCCGCTCGTCCGTGACCGAGTGTCCACTGACAGCGTACACGGGTTGCAGCCTCCCGTCCTCCGCCCCAGCGACGATGTTCACGACGTAGCCGAGGTAGCGCTCCATGGTGCGCGTCGCGCCCAGTCGGTTGAGGGCGTTCACCACGAAATACGCGTCGCGCAACCAGCAGTACCGGTAGTCCCAGTTCCGGCCGCTGCCCGGCGCCTCGGGAATCGAGGTCGTCATCGCGGCGACGACGGCGCCGGTGTCCTCGTACACGTTGAGCTCGAGCGTGATCGCGGCGCGGATCACCGCGTCCTGCCATTCGAAGGGGATTCCGAGCGAGCGCACCCACTCGCGCCAATAGGCGATGGTCTCCTCCAGGAAGCGGCTCCCGACCTCCGCCACGGCGCCCTGGACGGTTTCGTCCGGCCCGAGGAGCAGGGTGACGGCGTCTTCCAGAAAGAATGCATTCTCTTCCACGATGGCGGTGATGGAGGCGTCCGTCGTCAGCCGCAGGACCAGGTCCGCGCCGACGTAGCGGATGTGGTTCGAGCCGCACGTGATCCCCGCGCGCTGGCGTCCGTAGTCGTGCGCGGGGCGGACGCGCAGGCGCAGGCGCGGGTTGCCGGCGATCCGCTTGATCTGGCGGGCCAGCATCATGGGACAGAACATCCGCCCGTACTGGCGGAAGCGCGGCGCGAAGTCCGTGATCTCGATGCAGCCGCCGTGGCGGTCGTGCAGGCGAGTGACGAGGATCGGGGTGTTGACCAGATAGGCTTGCTCGTCCTTCGCGAAATCGAGCAGCTCCACGGCGAAAAAGCCGAAGTCTCCCTCGCGGGTGGGCGCCCGCAGCAGGGAGCAAAACGTGGGGTCGCCGTCGAAACGGGGGAAGCAGGCCCAGACGACCTCGCCCAGCGGGTCGACCAGGGCACCGATCGTGCCGTTGCCGATGAGCGCGAGATCGAGCGACGTCACGGGCCCTGCTCCAGCCATGCCTGCACGGCCCGCACGTCGCGCAGGCGCCATCGGGCCACGGTCCGCCCGGGCCCCACCTTGACCGAGTGGCCGTGGAGGCGGTTGACCATCGCGAACCCGTATTCATCGGTGCTGTCGTCGCCGACGAAGACGGGCGTCCGTCCGCGAAACGGCTCTTCCTGCATGAATTCCAGCACCGCGACCCCCTTGTCCTTGCCGGTCGGCTTCATCTCCACGACTCGCTTGCCGGTCTGGATGCAATACTGCGTGCCCATCTTGCTCAGTAATGAGCGCGTCAGCCGATGCGCGAAGCTGGCCAGCCGTGGCGCTCGCCGGTAATGCAGGGCCAGCGACAGGCCCTTGTGCTCGAGCATCAGGCCGGGCTGCCGTGCCACGGCCTCGGCGAGCCGATCCCGCACCCAATCGAGCTGCTGGGCGGGAAACGCGTGCCGCGCGATCCCCCCGGAGGCGTTCCGCCGCTCGCTGCCGTGTTGTCCGGCCGCCGGCAGCTGGAGGTCGGGGAACAGGGCGTCGATGTCGGCGATCGAGCGACCGCTGATCAGCGCCAACGCTCCGCCGGCGGCACGATACAGCCGCTCGATCAGGTCGCGGAGCCCGCCATCGAACAGCACGCCGGCCGGCGAGTCGGCGATGTCGACCAGGGTGCCGTCGATGTCGAAGAAGTAGGCCCAGTCTCGGCTGGGCACCGGCACTGGAACCGTGCGGCGCGCCCCCCGGGGCCGTCGGGCGTCGCCCGCTGGGGTCACGAGCCGCGACCTGCGGCTTGTTGGGCGGAGTGACTGGGCCACCGCTCCGGTGCCGCGGCTCGCTCCAGCAGGCGGCCGTGGCGTCGCATGGCGGCGGCATCGATCAACATGCGTCCCGCCCACCGATACACGTTGAATTCCTGGATCAGGCCGCGCATGAAACTGATGCGCGTGCGTTGCTCCGCCGCCGGCATGCAGAGGGCCAGCTTGAGCGCGGTGGCACACTGATCCGTGTCGTACGGGTTGACGATGAGCGCCTCCGGCAGCTCGCGCGCCGCGCCCGTGAACTGGCTCAGGATCAACACGCCGCGCTCATCGTCCCGCGATGAGACGAACTCCTTCGCCACGAGATTCATCCCGTCGTGCAGGCTGGTCACCATGCACAGCTCCGCCGCTCGGTAGTACTCATAGATGTCCTGTGGCTGATGATGCTCCACCTTGAGGACGATAGGCGGGTGGCTGGCCTGGGCAAAGCGGTCGTTGATCCGGGTCGCCATCGCGCGTACCCGCGCTTCGTATTCCTGGTACTGCTCGATGCGGCCACGCGTGGGCGCGGCGATCTGGATGAAGGTGAATTTGCCGACCCACTGCGGCTCCATCTCGAGCAGGCGCTCCACCGCCCGGAGCCGCTCCTCGATGCCTTTCGTGTAATCCAGACGATCGACCCCCACGCCGATCGCGTGATCCGGCGGGAGGTCGTGCCGGCGCCGCACGTCCGCACGGCATTGCTCGACCGGCTTGGCTACGAGGTCGGATGACGGTGGCCACTCGATGGAGATGGGATACCGCTTCACCGCGGTCGCCTTACCGCGGTACGACACCGTGAACGTCTCCCGGTCCACCCGCGCCTCCAGCAGGCGATCCACGGTGTCGACGAAGTTGTTGCAATGAAACTGTGTGTGAAACCCGAGAATGGTGCTGCCGAGCAATCCGTCAAGCAGCTCCTGCCGCCATGGGCAGATCCCGAAGGCTTCAGGGTTCGGCCAGGGAATGTGCCAAAAGGCGATGATCGTGGCGGCTGGTAGCGCCTCCTGAATCATTCTGGGGAGCAACGCAAAGTGGTAGTCATGGACCAGCACGATCGGGTCGGGGGACTTCGATTCCTCGATCACGGCCCGGCTGAAGGCCCGGTTCGCCGCCGCGTACTGCTCCCAGTCGGCCGTGCGGAACGTGGGGCGTACGTGGGCGATGTGGCACAGCGGCCACAGACCCTCGTTCGCGAACCCATAGTAGTAGCCCGCCTCCTGCTCCGGGCTGAGCCAGACCCGGCGGAGCTGATAGGCCGGGCGCTCCGGCGGCACCGCCACGCGATCGTGTCGGTCCACCACCACGCGGTCGGCCGAGCCGCCGCCGTGCGCAATCCACGTACCGGAGCAGGCGCGCATGATCGGTTCCAGCGCGGTGACCAGGCCGCTCGCCGGCCGCCAGACGGCGATGGCGTCGCCCTGGTGAACGTGAATGTACGGCTCCCGGTTGGAGACCACGATGATCTCTTGTCCGCGCAGCTCGCCGCGCAGGATCGCGCGCAGCGTCGCCGGCGTCCACGCGAGTTGCGCCTCGTCGCGCGAGCGTTGCTCGGCTGCGAGGTCGCTGATCAACGCGCGCAGATCGCGCGCGATGGGTCGGAGCTCCGGCACCTCGGGCTTGCCCGACGGCCGCAGCAGGCCTTCGCCTCGCAGTAGCGCCCGCAGCCCGTGGACCCACCCACGCCAGCTCAACTGAGCGATGACGACCGTGATGAGCGCCACCGTGGCGCCGAGCCCGACGAAAAAATAGAAGAGGTATTTCCTGGTCTCGGCGCTGCGACGCGCGACGAAGCTCATGTCGTGCACGAGCACCAGCGTTCCGGCCGGCGCGCCGTCGACCTGGAGTGGACGGACCGACACGAGCAACGGGCCGTCGGGGCTCGTCAGCAGCTGCCCCGACGGGCCCGAGTACTTCTCGAGCTCCGCGCAGCGGACCTCGGACGGGAGGGTCGGCGTCGCGACCGGCTGGCCGTCCGCCGGCGGGCAGAACCCCAGAGCGTAGAGCCGCTCATCCTGCGTGATCCGGGTGAAGAACCGCAGCAGCCCGGTTCGGTTGCCCGCGCGGATCAGATCCCGCAGCGGCTCCTGGACGGCGCTCGCGATCAACGTGGCGCGAATGTCGAGGTCCCGCTCGAACCACTGGAGCGTGAGCCTATCGACGAGCGGGACCACCGCGTAGGCAATGGCGCCGAGCGCGAGGAATAAGGGAATGACGAAGCGGAGCGAAAGCCTCAAGCCGGGTTCCTCATCGGGTTGGGTTGCTCGAGACTGCGGGATCCGGGGGCGCCGGAGAATGGGGGGCTGCTCGCTGCCGAATCTTAGCCTGTCGCGGCGGCGGAGGCCACCGGAGATGACCGAGTGTTGCAGCGTCCCTATCGCCTGGGGCCAACGGGGAGCGTCCGCCACACGGGACGTCCGCGCCGTGGCGTCGGCGCGACCCGCGACTTTCCTGAGCGTCCGAGCCTTTCTGTCCGGCGACATGGGGTGCCGGCCCGCGGCGCTGTGACCGCGCGCACGGGCACAACTTGGCACGGCACTTGCCCGACGTACCTGCGCTCTGCCGCGCTATCGGTAGGGTCGTCACCAAGGAGGGGGACGTTGTCACGGTCACAGATAGCGCGGTCGCCCGGGTGGGTGGCCCGCTCGCCGCTGGTTTTCACACTGCTACTCGCGTGGCCGCCGCTTCGCGCCCCGCTGTCGGCGCAAGGCGTCCGAGAGCTCGGCAAGGTGGCGCGCGCGGAGTTTACGATTCCGCGGGTTCAGCGGCCACCCCAGCTCGAAGACTTTCTGAAGGGCCCACTCCCCGACGCCTGGGCCAGCGATTTCCGCCAACGGGACCCCGGAGACGGTAATCCCGTGAGCCAACAGACCGCGGCCTACGTCGCCCACGACGACGAGAATCTCTATGTCGTCTTTGTGTGCCACGACGACCCGGCGAAGGTGCGCGCGAGGATCGCCAAGCGAGAGGAGATCGACGGCGACGACGCCGTCGTCGTGTACCTGGACACGTTCCGCGACCGCGAGCGTGCCTACATGTTCATGGCCAATCCGCTCGGCGTGCAGCTCGACGGCATCGTCACCGAGGGGCAAGATGACGACCTGAGCTTCGACGCCGTGTGGCAGTCCGAGGGCCGGCTCACAGCCGACGGCTACGTCGTCCGCATCGTCATCCCGTTCCGGAGCCTCCGGTTCCCGCGCGCGCCCACCCAGACGTGGGGCGTCGCGCTGGGACGCATCATCCGGCGCAACAGCGAAGAGGCCTATTGGCCGCACCTCACCAAGCGCGTCCAGGGCTTCGTGCCGCAGTTCAACGCCGTCCACGGACTCGCGGACATCTCCCCGGGCCGCAACGTGCAATTCAACCCGTACAGCATGTTCGCGCGCGCGCGCTTCCTCGACGCGGACGCCGCCGACATCCGGACGGCGGGTGACCAGCGGCTGGGTGTGGACGCCAAGCTGGTGCTGCGCGACGCCCTCACCCTCGATGCGACCGTCAACCCGGATTTCAGCCAGGTCGAGACGGACGATCCGCAGGTGACCGTCAACGAGCGCTTCGAGGTGTTCTTCCCCGAAAAGCGGCCGTTCTTCATCGAAAACGCGGGCTATTTCCAGACGCCGGTGAACCTCTTCTTCTCGCGCCGCATCGTGGACCCCGGCGCCGGCCTGCGGCTGAGCGGGAAGGCCGGCCGCTGGGCTGTGGGCGCGCTCGCGATGAACGACCGCGCGCCCGTCGAACGGGCGGACGAGCCGGCGCTCCTGGCCGGGCGTCGGGCCGGGGTCGGGGCGCTGCGCGTCCAGCGCGAGCTGGGGGAAGAGTCCACCGTCGGCCTCTTAGTGACCGACCGCGAGCTGGACCGCAGCTTCGCCCGCATGCTCTCGCTCGACAGCCGGCTGAAGGTCGGCAAGAACTGGGCGTTCGCCGGCCAGCTGATGCGGAGCGAGACCCGCGAGCTGAACGACAGCGGTGCCTCGGGATTCGGCGCGTTCGCGGAGCTGAAGCGCGAGGGACGGCACCTCGACTACAAGGGCCGCTACGTCCACTTCAATCCGGAGTTCTCGGTGCCGATGGGCTTCGTCGAGCGTGTCGGGATCCGACAAATGGAGCAGGAGGTGCAGCACAAGTGGCGCCCGAAGGGCCGGGTCGTGCTGGCGTATGGTCCGACTGCCTCGGTGACCTACGTCTGGGATCCGCACGGTCGGCAGCTCGACCGCGAGCTGGCCGTCGAGTTCCTGGTCGAGCTCGTGGGCGAGACCCGGCTGAAGCTCAAACGCGCGGAGATGTTCGAGCTGTTCGACGACGTGCCCTTCCACCCCTACGAGACGAAGGCCTCGCTCGAGACGGAGTGGCTCAAGTGGCTGGCGCTCGACGCGGCCTACACGTGGGGCGGCGCGGTGAATCACGATCCGGTCGACGCCCCCTTCCTGGGCCGTGCGGGTGAGGCCGAGGTCGGCGCCACCCTCCGGGCGACGCCACGGCTGCGAGTGGGCCAGACCTTTATCCAAAGCCGGCTGAACACACGGGCGGGGGCGAACGTGTTCACCGAGCGCTTGTGGCGCAGCAAGATCGACTACCAGTTCAGCCGGTTCCTGTCGCTCCGCGCCATCGTCGACTACAAGGCGGAGTTCGGCGACACCACACTGGCGGCCATCGAAGACAAGAAGCGCTGGAGCGCGGACGTGCTCCTGACGTACCTCGTGAATCCCGGCACGGCGCTTCAGGTTGGCTATACCGACCAGTACGAGAACCTGGCGCTGATGGCGGGCTCGGTGGAGCGGAGCCGGCGGCCGGAGTTGTCTACGGCCCGGCAGCTGTTCGTGAAGTTGAACTACCTGTGGCGCTTCTAGGTGGGCCAGGGACGGGAGAGCGGGATGCGGATCGGCATTTTGTTGGGCCGCTCGTTCACGGACGCGCGCGGCATGCAGGACGTGCTCCGCCTGCTCGGCGAGTGGGGCGCCACCGCGCGACCGTTGCATCTGGGTGACGACCTGATCGACATCGCGCGAGTGCGTCTCGACTACGATCTCTACGTGCTCGCGAACAGGAAGGACCTGGGGATGAGCGTGGCGGCGGATCTCCACCGCGCCGGCGCCGCTCTGCTCAATCCGTATCCCGTCTCGGCGCTGCTGCGGGACCGGATCGTGACGTTCCGAGTGCTCCGGGCCGCAGGGGTCCCGGTGCCCGAGACCTTCCTGGCGTCCCACCCGAGCCAGCTCCTGCCTACACTGGAGCGCGGTCCGTTGATCATCAGGCCGCATCGCCGCGGGCGGCGGCGGGGCAGCGAGGTGGTCTCGAACGCGGCCGAGCTCGCGGCGCTGGGGTCCATCGAGGAACCGGTGTTCGCGCAGCGCTACCACCCGCCGGATGGGCTGGCGCACCGCAAAATCTACTCGATCGCGAGCGAGCGCTTCGGCGTGCTCCGGGTTCGACCCGCGCGCACCCGCGAGGAGAAGCAGGGCCAACCGTTCACCCTCACTCCCGAGCTCCAGGACATCGCGCGACGGTGCGGCGCGGCGTTCGGCATCGACCTGTTCGGAGTGGACATCGTGGAGAGCGAGGGCCGCGCGTACGTGGTCGACATGTCGGGCTTCCCCGGCTTCAGAGGCGTGCCGGATGGCTCCCGGCGCCTCGCCCAGTACATCTACGCGGCCGCCGAACGCGCGGCCCGCGGCGAGCCGATCGTTCCCGGCGACTCGCTGTCCACCCGTCCAGTGGCCGGCCACCACGCCTTCGGGGGCTCGACGCTGGATTTGGTGCTGCAGGCCCTGACCACCACGCCCGCGACGACCGAGGAGCTGGACCAGATTCAGAAGCTGGTCGACGACATCAGAGGGCGTGCCGAGCCGTCGCGATCGTCGGCCCGGCCCAGGCCGATGCGTCCGCGACCGGACGCGCTGGCCGGCCGCGCGACGTCGCCCCCCCGCATCGCCATGTATTCGCAAGGGATGGTCGGGTTCGGTCACATCCGCCGGAACGCCTCGATTGCCCAGGCGCTGCGTGGGTCGGCGCTGGCGCCGGCGATCGTGCTGATCGCGGAAGCGTGGCAAGCGGGAGCGCTCCCGATGCCGGAGGGCGTGGACTGTGTCACGCTCCCGGCCCTGCGGAGAGAGCCCGACGGTGCCTACAACCCGCGCTTCCTGCTGGACGTCTCGGACCGGGAGCTCATCGCGCTCCGGTCCCGGGTCATTCGCAGCGCGGTGCAGGTGTTTGAGCCCGACGTGCTGATCGTGGATCATTTGCCACTGGGTGTCGCGAACGAGCTGACCCCCACGCTCGAATACCTGCGCACGCGCGGGAAGACGCGCTGCGTCCTCGGGATGCGCGAGGTGCTCTATGACCCCGAGACCGTGCACCGCACGTGGTCCGACGAGGCCAACATGGAGGCCATTCGGGATCACTATGACGCCATCTGGATATACGGAGATCCCGCCGTGTACGACCCGGTTCGGGAATACAGCCTTCCCGACCACGTGGCGGCACGGGCGCGGTACACGGGATACCTCGACCAGCGCCCACGCCTCGAATTCGCGAAGGCCCAGGCTGACGCGCTGCTCGCGAGCCTGCCCCCGGGTCGCCTCGCGCTCTGCCTCGTCGGAGGCGGGCACGACGGCGGCTCCCTGGCCGAGGCGTTCCTTCAGGCCGACTTGCCACCCGATACCACCGGCGTGCTCGTGACCGGACCCTTGATGCCGGGAGAGAAACGGCAGGACGTACACCAGCTGGCGCAGGGTCGCTCGCGTTTCCAGGTCCTGGAATTTGTCCCGGACCCCACGCCGCTGATCGAGCGTGCCGACCGGATCATCGCCATGGGGGGCTATAACACGATCTGTGAAGTGCTCTCGTTCGAGAAGCACGCCTTGATCGTGCCGCGCGTGCATCCCGAGCCGGAGCAGTGGATCCGGGCCGAGCGCTTGCGCGAGCTGGGCCTCGTCGACGTGCTGCATCCCGACCAGCTGGGCCCGCGCGCGCTCACCGAGTGGCTGGCGCGCGATCTCGGCCCGCCTCCCGCCAGCCGCAGCCGCCTCGATCTCGGCGGCCTCACGCGCATCCAGGCCTTGCTGGCCGAACTGCTGGGCGCCGAGCCACCGGCCGTGGCCGTGTCCGCCGGCGGACTGGGTTGACATGACGGACTCCCGGGCGGCGGCCCGCACGCTCCTGCTGTACGCGCAGGATGGCCAGGGGATGGGACACATCATGCGGACCCTGACCATCGCTCGACACCTGCTCGCGGCCCATCCCAACACGGTCGCGTACATCACGACGGAGTCCCCCATCGCCGGCGACTTCAGGCTCCCGGAGCGGTGCGACTACGTCAAACTGCCCGTGGGTCTCCGGCCCGGGACGCAGCAGACCGTCGAGGAGGCAGCAGCGGCCGCCGACCGCTGCCGGGTGCTGCGTGCGCAGCTGTTGCGCGATACCGCGCTCGGGTTGACGCCGGACTTGGTGCTGGTGGATCACGAGCCGTTGGGCCACAAGGGCGAATTTCGCGATGGGCTGCGTGCACTCAAGGCGCAGCGCCCGGAGACGAAATTCGTCTTTGGGCTGCGCGACATCATGGACGATGTCGGCCGCATTCGGACGCAGTGGCGGGACCTGGGCGTGTACGACGCCTTCGAGAGCCTGTACGACGGCATCGCCGTGTACGGCTCACGCCGCCTGTACGACGCAGCGGCAGCCTACGCGATTCCGGCGGCGGTCCACCCCAAACTGCATTACTGCGGCTACATCGTCCGCGAGGCGGTCCCGATCGACCCGAGCGAGCTGCGCCGGCACCACGGCGTGCCGCAGGCCGCACGGTTGGTGGTGGCGACGGTCGGCAGCGGCAGCGACGGGTACCCGGTGCTCGAGGCCGCACAGGCGGCCGTCCAGCGGTTGCAAGCCAAGTTTTCCGATCTCCACGCGATCCTGGTGACGGGGCCGTTTATGCCGGCGGATCAGCGGGCGCGGCTAGAGGCGCGAGCGACCGCGGCGTGTCGCGTGGTGCCGCGCGCCGACAACCTCCAGCTCCTGGCCGCCGCCGATGCGGTCGTGAGCATGGGCGGCTACAACAGCGTGTGCGAGGCCCTGGCCGTGGGCCGGCCGCTGGTGATCGTGCCGCGGGCGACGCACAAGGTCGAGCAGCAGATCCGCGCCGAGGCGCTGGCCGCGCACGGGTTGGCGCGGTGGGTCCACCCCAAGGAATTGAACGGAGACCGACTCGCGGACGCATTGGAGTGGGCGCTCCGGTGTGATCGGCGAGCCCACCAGGAACGGGTGCGCGAGATCATCCCCTCGTTCGACGGCGCCGCCCGGCTGACCGCATATCTCTCGCCCTGGCTCGGGGGCGATTGATGCGCGTCCCAGCGTCGCTCGCAATCGACTCGGTAGAAACGGGGGCCGTGCTGAGCGCGGCGCTGCGCGCGGTATATGGCGCCGATGCGCGGCTCGAGAGCTGGAGGGCGGACACAGGCTTCACGGAGCATGGGAAACGCCGCGTGGTGCGCTACGATCTCCAGGCGCACGTGGCCGGCCAGGCGGCCGTCCAGCACTGCCAATGGCTGGGCAAGTTCTACGAACGCCACGACGACGCTGGCAGGGTCGCCACGGCGCTGGAGGAGCTGGCGGCGACCGATTGCGGCGTCCGCGGCGGTCTGAGGGTCCCACGAGTCGTCGCCTATCACGCGCCCCGTCGCCTGCTCCTGCTGACGTACGAGCTCGGCGAGCCGGTGAGCTCCGCCATCGCACACGACACCGCTTCCATTCTGGCGGCGTTGGGGCGTGCGCTGGCGGCCTTGCATGTCACTCCCGTCACCCTCGACGCCGTGCTGTCGCCCGACGGCGTGATCGCCGATCTGCAAACGAGGGTCGAGGCGCTCTGCGTCCGATTTCCCGACGAGGCGAGCGCCCTGCGGCGGCAGTGGAGCCAACTGGAGCGCGAGGCACCGCTCCCGCCGGCGGCGCCGTGCTTCGTGCATGGTGACTTCGGCCCGGCCAATCTCCTGTGGAGCATGGGGCAGGTCGTCGTGCTGGACTTCGACAAGTGCGCGCGAGGCGACCCCGCCCTGGACCTGGGCAACCTGCTGGCGCAGCTCCGCCGCATGACGGTGCGGAAGCCCGATCGGCTGCGAGACTTCGACGCCGCGCGCGCACGCGTCCTCGAAGCGTATCAGCGGTGGGCTCCTCCGGATCCCGGGCTGGACCCGCGGGTCGCCTGGTACGAGCGGACGACGCTGCTGCGGAAGATTCACGGTCTGGCGTTCAACACCACGCGACACCAAGAGGCGGACGCGCTGCGGCAGCGGCACGCCGAGGCAACCCGCTTGTTGAGCTTGCCATAGCCATGCGCTCGCGTAAGCGAAGGCGATTCCGCCAGATCTTCCTGACCCACTTGCGTCAGGTCAAAGGACGTCTGCTGCTCGCCGGCCTGTGCACGCTGGGTGTCACTGCCGCCGAGCTGCTGAAGCCCTGGCCGTTGAAGGTCATCCTGGATCACGGCATCCTCGACAAGCCGCTGCCCCAGTCGTTGCGGTTTCTCCAGGGCATGGGCGCGAGCGGGCGCGTGCCGCTGTTGGTGGAAGCGTCCTGCGCCATCGTGCTGATTGCGCTGGGTGGGGGGCTGTTCTCGTATTTCCAGATATTCATCACATCGTCCATCGGGTACGAGACGGTCTACGCGCTGCGCCGGGAGCTGTTCGCGCACCTCCAACGGCTGTCCCTCTCGTTCCACAATCGAGCGCGGTCGGGTGACCTGTTGACCAGGATGGCCGGCGATACGAACACCCTCAAGGATCTGTTCGCGGACTCGCTGCTGAAATTCTCGTCGCAGTTCCTGATGATCATCGGGATGTTCGCCATCATGCTGGCCGTGAACTGGCAGGTCAGCTTGATCGCGTTGGCCACCATGCCCTTCCTCTGTTACAGCCTGTTTCATCTTTATCGCAAGACCAAGGCATCGGTCAAGACGCAGAAGAAGCAAGAGGGCCAGGTGGCGTCCCGCATGAGCGAGGTGCTCTCGGCGATCCCATTGGTGCAGGCATTCGCCCGCGAAAACCACGAGGTCGAGCAGTTCGACGTCGCTACCGCCGCAACGCTGCGCGAGAGCATCCGCGTCGCGCGCCTCGAGGCCGCGGCGACCCGGTCATCCGAGCTCATCACGGCGGTGGGAACAGCCGCAGCGGTGCTGTTCGGAGCGCTCCAGGTCCTGCGCGGCCGGATGTTGCCCGGCGAGCTCGTGCTGGTGGTCTCGTACCTGACCAACGTGTACAAGCCGATCAAGACGCTCGCTAAGCTCTCCACCGATTTCTCCAAGGCCATGGCGAGCGCCGATCGCATCTCCGACGTCCTGGAAATCGAGCCGGAAATCCAGGACCGCCCGGATGCCATCGAAGCGGCGGATCTCAAGGGTGAGATCGTCTTCCAAGGTGTGTCGTTCGACTACGGGGACGGGAAGGAGGTCCTGCGACAGGTGTCGTTTGCCGTCTCCCCCGGACAGCGGCTGGGTCTGGTGGGCGTCTCCGGGGCGGGCAAATCCACGGTCGTCAGCCTGATCCTGCGGCTGTACGAGGCCCAGGAGGGGACCATCCTCATCGACGGAGTCGACATCCGGCGGTATCGGCGCGAATCGCTGCGGCGCCAGATCGGACTCGTGCTCCAGGGGTCGATTCTGTTCGGGGCGACCATCCGCGAGAACATCGCCTACGGGGCGCCCGAGGCCACACTCGAGGAGATCGAAGCGGCAGCGCAGGCGGCCAATGCCGACGAGTTCATCCGCGCCCTGGACGACGGGTACGACACGGTCATCGGCGAGCGAGGCGCGACCCTCTCGGGCGGCCAGCGCCAGCGGATTGCCATCGCGCGCGCGCTCATTCGCGGGGCTCCCGTCCTGATCCTCGACGAGCCGATGACGGGCCTGGACGTGGAAAGCGAAGGCAAGGTCCGCCAGGCGCTGGATCGCTTGATGGCGGGGAAGACCTGCCTCATGATCACGCACGACTTGCAGTCGATTGCGGACGCCGACCTGGTCCTGGTCTTGGAGGAAGGTCGGATCATCGCCCGCGGCACGCACGCGCAGCTGGTGGCCTCGAGCGGCCGGTACCGCCGGCTGTACGAGCGCGATCAGCCGCAAGCGGCCGCCCACCTTCCGATCTAGCGAGCGAGGCGATGCCCGTGCCAACCCGAGCGCTCCCCGCAGCAGCCTCCCCGGATGCGTTTCCCGCGGACCGCGATTTTCCGCAGCTCGCGTTGGCCCACGATCCGGCGTTGATGCTCGACGTGTTCCGGGCCCATCTGAAGCCGGTGGCGGGGAGGCCGTACCACATCGAGGATTGCAAGCCGTTTCGGTTCCGATGCCGGCAATCCACCTCGCGCTGCGTGTTGCAGTACACGCTGCGCTTGGTCGACCCGAGCTCGGGTCGTAGTTGGGATCAATGGGTGACCGGCCTGCTGTATGCCCGGGACGGTGAGGCGAAGCGCCTGTGGCGGGAGATGCGCGTCGGCGATCCGCGCCGCGAGATTCCGGAGCGCTGGTTGACGTTCGAGCCGGTGGACTTCATCCCCGACCTCGACATGGTCGTGCAGGTCTTTCCCTACGACCGCAAGCTGCGACAGCTGTCGCGCGTGATGGATGGCGCGCTCCGCGATCTCGAGCCGCTGCTGCTCCGGCGTCTCGGGCCGGGGCACTGGCGCGTCGCGGCGCGGACCATCGAGCCGACCCGCTACCGGACCGAGCTGGGAGCTGCGCTCAGATACACCCTGCAGGTCCATGATGGACCGACGCCGGGACGCCGGACGCTGCGCGGCTACCTCAAGGTGTATCGCGACGACCGCGGGCAACGGACGTTCGAGATGCTACGGTCGCTGGCCGAGCAGACGGCAAACGGACGGCGCCCCTATGCCACCATCCAGCCTCTCGGCTACTGGCCCGAGCTCCGCACCGTGGCGCTGGAAGAGGCTCCGGGCATCACGTTGCAGCAGCTGCTCCTCCACGGCGGCGACCCAACCCCCGCGCTGCGCGCGGTGGGGCGGGCCGTGGCCGCGTTCAATCAGGATGACCTCGGGCTCACGCGGCGGACGCCCCTCGCCGACCAGCTCGATGACCTGGGCCTGGCCTCGACGCTGGTGCAGTGGGCGTGCCCGGCCGCCCGAGCCGACGTCCAGGCGATCACCGCCGCGGTCGTTGCCGGTCTCGCGGACGAGCCGCCGGCCCCGATCCACGGAGATCTGAAGACCGATCACATCTTCGTGTCGGGCGATCGCGTGCTGTTCATCGACCTCGATTCGGCCGCCCTGGGCGATCCGGTCCGCGACCCCGCGCATCTCTTCGCCTATGTCGCGGGCGGGGTGGGTCTCGACGCGATGCCACCGGAGCAGGCGCGCGCCGCCGCTGCGGCCTTCGCCGAGGAGTACTTCCGCCATGTGCCGGCATCTTGGCGCCGGCGGTTTGCGCTGCACTGCGCCGGCGCGCTGATCGAGGTGGCGAGCGGCATCTTTCGACGGCAGGACGCGCGGTGGCCGGACAAGATGGCCGTGGCCATCGAGGGAGCGCGACACGCGCTCGCCGAAGGGGTGCGGTGACGGATGCGACCGACGATCGACCTTCCCGACGATCCCGCTCTGCCGGCGCTTGCGGCGATCCGCGCCAAGGGTCTCGCCGGCGCGATCCCGGAGCTCGGCCTGGGCGAACACGCGGTCGAGCTCCGGTTGTGCAGTCACGCCCCCGGGTCGCGGGCCACGTTCGAGGTGCGGGCCGGCGACCGTCGGTTCGCGATCAAGCTGTACGCCGACGATGCGGCGCCGGAGGCCGAGCTGTATGGAGCGCTCACCCGCGCGGGACTCGCCACGGACCGAGGCCCCCGCGTGCCACGGCTCCTGGCCCGGGAGCGCGACCTCGGGGTGCTCGCGCTCGCGTGGCTCGATGGGCCGCCGGCGAATCAACTCATCAAAGACGGCCAGGGCACACGGGCGGGCGAGCTGGCCGCATCCTGGCTGTGGCGCGCGGCGGCGCTGCCCCTGCGGCTCGGGCCGCCATGTGGTGTGGGGCGCATGCTCTATCAGGCAGGCGTGTCGGTCGCGGCGCTGGGCGGCGTCGACCCCGGCCTCGGAGCCGCGGCGCGGATCGTGGCCCGGAGCCTGGGGCGGGGGCAGCCGAACGAGGGCGCGCCGCGGCTCGTGCACGGCACGCTCTACGCTCGCCACATCCTCGACCTGGGCGACGGCCCCGGCGTCATCGACTGGCAGCAGTTCGGGCAAGGGCCGGTGGAGGTGGACGCCGGGATGTTCCTGGCGACCATCACGCGCCTCGCGCTGCGGCACCCCTCCTCTGGGGGCGAGGTCGCGCGGGCGGAGCAGGCGTTCCTGGAGGAGACCCGCGGCTTGCTGGACGAGCGCACGCTGCCGTGGTATCGGGCGGCCGGGCTCCTGCACTTGGCGGCGCGCGGGCTGAAAACGGGGCAGAAGCGGCATCCGCCACCGGAAGCGCGCGCCCTCGTGGACGAAGCGGCGAGGGGAACCGCCGAGCGCGCGGCGTGGGTGCAACCGGTGGTGGACGAGAAGGCGCCGCTCTACGGCCCGCGGCTCGAGCTCGTCCACCACCGGTTGCACCCACGCCGCGCG
>DATHGL010000331.1:0-7851 GCA_035317625.1 Gemmatimonadales bacterium
CAGGAGGCCCATAAGGTCACTGACGCCGTCTTCGATGCCGCCCGTACTAGTTGGAAGCCCTTCGCGGCTGCTGTCTTCGCTCAATTGCAGCGGGCGTCGCTCTCCGTGCAGCTCAATATTGCCGAAGGATACGCGCTTCGCAGTTCGCGGCGCTTCCGAAACCATTTGGAGATCGCTTATGGTTCGGCCGTAGAGACAGGCGAACTCCTGGAGCTCGCCATCCGCAAGCAAATCCTGCCCGAGGCCCTGTCACACGGCGCTCTCGAGAGTTGCCAGCGCTGCCAGCGCTTGTTGCTGGGCCTGATCCAGCGGTACCGCGATAACGAGGCCTAGAGCCCCCGCTCACCTCTCACGGCTCACCGCTCACCGCTGGGAGCGTGAAGAAAAACGTGGCGCCCTCGTTCACCTTCCCCTCGGCCCACATCCGCCCGCCGTGCCGCTGAATGATGCGCTGCGCGAGCGCCAGGCCCACCCCCGTCCCTTCGAACTCGTCGGGACGATGCAGCCGCTGGAACACGCCGAACAGCTTGCCCCCGTACTGCATGTCGAATCCGACGCCGTTGTCCTTCACATAGTAGGTGACTTCCGGTCCGTCCTGCTGAGCACCGATCTCGACCCTCGGATGCGCGCGCTTCGCGCTGAACTTGAAGGCGTTACCGATCAGATTGATGAGCACGTTGCGCAGCAGCGCAGCATCCCCGCTGGTGGGGGGCAGAGGCGTTAGCACCACGTCCGCGGCGACCGACCCCTGGGTCTGGCGCAGCTCCGACACCACGTTCTCGGCCAGTGCCCTGAGGTCGACGGGGGCCCTCGCGAGCGCCTGGCGTCCCACGCGCGAGAAGTTGAGGAGCGCGTCGATCAGCTGGCCGCCCAGCTTCGCGCTGTCGCGGATCACGGTCAGGAGCCGCTTGCCCTCCTCGTCGAGCTGGGCGGCGTGGCCTTTGACTAGCGCCTCTGCGAAACCGTTGATGGCACGGAGCGGCGCCCGCAGATCGTGGGATATCGAGTAGCTGAACCGCTCGAGTTCCTGGTTCGATTGCGCCAGCGCCTGGTCGACGCGGCGCCGCTGCGTGAGATCGCAGGTCACCTTGGCGAAGCCCACGAGTCCGCCGTGAGCATCTCGCATGGCGCTGATCACGGCGTTGGCCCAGAAGCGCGTGCCGTCCTTGCGCACGCGCCACCCTTCGTCCTCGTGACGGCCCTCGCGCTCGGCGACTTCCAGCTCCCACTGCGGCTTGCCTTGCGCCACCTCCTCCGGCGGATAGAAGGTCGAGAGGTGTTGGCCCATGATCTCATCGGCGCGATAGCCTTTGATGCGCTCGGCGCCGCCGTTCCAGCTCGCGACGCGCCCGTCAAGATCGAGCATGAAGATGGCGTAGTCCTGGATGCTCTCCACCAAGAGCTGGAAAGTCTGCTCGCTCCGACGCAGCGAGTCTTCCGCTTTCCTCCGCTCCGTTAAATCGCGGGTGACCTTGGCGAACCCGATGACCCTGCCCTCAAAATCCCGCAGGGCCGTGATGGTGGCGTTGGCCCAGAAGCGCGAGCCGTCCTTCCGCACGCGCCACCCCTCGTCTTCCACACGGCCGTCCCGCGCGGCGAGCGCGAGCAGCCGCGCCGGCTTGCCCGCCGCCACGTCGTCCGGCGGATAGAAGCGGGAGAAGTGCTGCCCGATGACCTCCTCCGCCCGATAGCCCTTGATGCGCTCGGCTCCGGGGTTCCAGCTGGACACCCGACCCCCGCCATCCAGCATGAAGATCGCGTAGTCTTGGACACCCTCGACCAGCAGGCGGAAGGCCTCCACGGTGTCGCGGGAGGTGACAACCACTGGCCCTGCGTGCTGCCCTGTCATGATGGGAAGTTTGGCAGGCCGTACATTCCATGCAAGGCTCTCGCAACGGAATGTCCGTCGCGCCACTGCAACACCGGACGTCAGCTCGGAGGATGAGGGCGTGCAGCTGCGTGAAGACGTGCCCCTCGCCCCCTACACCACACTCGGGCTCGGGGGGAAGGCCCGCTACTTCGTCGAGTGCGGCACTGAGGACGAAGTCCGGACCGCGCTTGCCTACGCCGGCGACCGGCGGCTGCCGGTGTACGTCCTGGGCGGCGGGAGCAACGTCGTCTTCCTCGACGCGGGCTTCCCCGGTCTCGTCTTGCGCGTCACGATCGGCGGGATCGAGTTCCGCGACGGGCCCAGCCCCGAGGTCTGTGCGGGCGCCGGGGTCGATTGGGACACGGCGGTGCAGGGCGTGGTGGAGCGTGGCTGGACGGGCGTCGAGTGTCTGTCGGGCATCCCGGGCACCGTCGGCGGCACTCCGATTCAGAACGTCGGCGCCTACGGGCAGGAGATTGCGGAGACGGTGGTGAGCGTCGTGTGTCTCGATCGCGCGACGCTCGAGCGGCGGACGTTCACGGCAGCGGACTGTGCCTTCGGCTACCGCGACAGCCGGTTCAAGCGGGGCGATCGGGATCGCTACGTCGTGCTCGAGGTCACGCTGCGGCTGGCCCGCAATACACCGCCCCGGGTCCGCTATCCGGAACTGCGGGACGCCGTCGCCCGCGGCGCCGCCCTGGATGTCCTGCCGCCCGCCGGCGGGGTGCGCCTCGTGCGCGCTGCCGTGCTCACGCTGCGCCGCGGCAAGTCGATGGTGCTCGACCCCGCCGACCCCAACACCCGCTCCGCCGGCTCGTTTTTCACGAACCCGGTGTTACCGGCGGCGGCGTTCGCCGACCTCGGGGCGCGCTGGACGGCCATGGGGCGAACGGCGCCGATCCCGGCGTACCCAGCGGACGGCGGCATGAAGGTGCCGGCCGCGTGGCTCGTGGAGCAGGCGGGGTTTCCCAAGGGGTACCGCCAGGGCGGGGTGGGGATTTCCACCCGCCACGCGCTGGCGCTCGTGAATCTCGGCGGCACCAGCGTGGAGCTGCTGGCGCTGGCGGAAGCCGTGGCGGACGGCGTCTACGAGCGGTTCGGGATCCGGCTTGCCTACGAGCCGGAAGTCGTCAGCCCTTGTGTCCCGCCACCTTCCCGATCGCCGCGATGAGGTCGTTAAAGTCGTACGGTTTCATCACGGCGGGTTGACCGCACTCGTCGAGGAAGCGGCGAGTCTCCTCGCGGGCGCGGTCGCCGGTGACGAACACGAACCGCTCGGCAAGCTGGGGGCGCTGCTCGCGCAGCTGCTCGTACAGGGCCCGGCCGCCGAGCCGGGGCATCTGGAGGTCCGTCACCACGGCGTCGAACCGATCGCTCGCGGGCCCGAGCCGCTCGATCGCCTCGAGCCCGTTCTCGACCGCCACCACCTCGTGCCCCTCGCGCTCGAGCAGCAGTCGCATCGCCTGGCGGTTCACCGCGTCGTCGTCCACGACCAGGATCCGGAGCTTGGGGAGAGAAGGCGTGGCGGTGGTGGTGCGCGCGAGCGGCGCGAGCACGCTCTTGGACAGCGTGACCACCACCTCGGCGCCGCCGCCCGGGCGGGGCCGCAGCCGCAGCGTGCCGCCCGATGACTGCGCCAGCGCCCGTGCCAGCGCGAATTCGATCTCTCCGCCCCCCGCGCTTTGCGTGAATCGGAACGGCGTCACGAGCCGCTGCTCGGCTTCGACGGAGAGCGGAGTTCCTGAGTCCCACAAGGAGATCGTGAGCGACGGCCCGGCTTCGGTCACCGCGATGCGCAGCTCGCGCGGCGGCTGGCTGTCGCGCAGCCGGCGCAGCGCAAAGTCCAGGAGCTTCATGAGCATCTCGGTGAGCTGGGCCATGGGGCAGGCGACCATCGGGAGCTCGTGGGGAATGTTCCGCACCAGCTTCACGCCCAGCTCCTTGAGGGTCCCCTCCCGCTCCGCCAGCACGCCGTTCAGCACGATGGAGCAGTCCGACGGCTCCGCCGCGCCGATCGGATGCTGGGCCAGCTCGAGGAAGTGCTGGGTGATCTCGGCCGCGCGCCGTACCTCTCCGTGGAGCATCATCAGCGCCCGGGCGCGCTCCGGGTCGAGCGGGCTGCCGTGCAGCAAGTCCGCCAGGGCGCCGATCGCCGCGAGGCGGTTGTTGAGAGCGTTCAGGACGTTGGCGGAGCCCTCATCGAGCACGACGTGCTGCACTTCGGGAGGGGCAAAGCGCTGGGGCGGCGGTGGCGGGACGACCACGGGGGCGGTGCCCGCCGCACGCACGGCACGATGCCGGCCGATCAGCACGCCGATGAACGCGCCGACCAGGCCGCCGAACCCGAAGGCGACCCAGAGCTCCATGGGGCACCAATCTAGTGCACCCAGGCGCGCCGCGCCCAGTCGGTTGACCCTCCGGGACGCCGATTCTAGCTTTCTTCGCTCGCCCTGGTGGTGAAACTGGTAGACACGCTGTCTTGAGGGGGCAGTGCCGCAAGGCGTCCCGGTTCGAATCCGGGCCAGGGCATCGGCCAGCGTCGCCACGCTACAGGCGCGCGGCCTCCACCTGCACTCGGATGTTGCGCCACTTTCCCTGGCGGAACCGTACCAGGCTCAGCGCACAGCGCGTGATGTGACCCAACAGGATGGCCGTCCAGATGTCGGCGGCGTGCAGGCCGCGGGTCGCTTGGAGCAGGGTGCAAAGGCCGAGCGGCACCACAATCTGGGACACGATCGAGATGTAGAGCGGCGAACGGGTGTCGCCCGTGCCCTGGAGTCCCCCGGTGTACGTGAGGGCCACGGTGACGAAGAGCCCCGACACACTCAGGAAGCCGAGGAGCTGCGTCCCCAGGCCGACGACGACCGGGTCCGTCATGCCGAACAGCGCGAGCAGGGAGCGCGGGATCGTGAGGAACAGGACGCCAATCGCGGCCGCGAGGACGAGGCCGAGCCCCGCCGCGACGTGCACGCCCTGCACCGCGCGCTCGGGACGGCCAGCCCCCAGGTTCTGACCGCCGACGGTGGCGGCGGCGCTCATCAACCCCACCGATGTCCACGTGATGAAGGAGAACAGCTCGGTGTATCCCACCGCATAGGCGGCTTGTGCCTCGGCGCTGTGCGCGAGCGACCCGATGAACCGGAGCAACAACACGCCCGCGACGTTCATCGCGATCCCCTGCACGCCGGTGGGGAGCCCGAAGCGGAACAGCTCCCGGATGATGCGCCAGTCGGGCCGCCAATCCATGCCGTGTTGCCACGTCACCGGCAGCCGCCCCGAGAACAGCAAGTACCCTGCGACCCCGCTCACGACGACGCCCGCCGCGGTGCTACCGACCGCCGCGCCGGCGGTGCCCAGGCGGGGGAGGGGTCCAAGGCCCGTGATGAACGCCACGTTGCACGCGATGTTGAGAACAGTGAGCAGGACGCCCAGGCGCAGCGGCGTGCGCGCGTCGCCCGCCGCCCGCAGGGCCCCGCTCACCATGAAGAAGAGCAGCATCCCGAGGCTGCCGACGAACATGATCCGGAGGAACGGCAACGCCTCGGTGCGCACGGCGGGCGCGGCGTTCACCACGCCGAGCAGCGACGGCGCCAAGATCCACCCCAGCGGGGCCAGCAGCAATGCCCACAACGCCACCGCGGCGAGAAAGGCCTGGTAGACGGTACGATTCACCTTGTCAGGCTCGTTGGCCCCCGCGAAGCGGGCCACCAGCACACCCATCCCGCTGAACACCGAGATCACGAACACGATGACGACGATGAAAATCTGGATCGCGACGCCGATCGCGGCGTTTCCCGCGTAGCCCACGAAATGCCCGACCAGGGCGTGATCGACCACGCCCTGGAGCCCGGCGATGAGGTTCTGCAGCATCGTGGGCCAGGCGAGCATCCAGACGGCCCGAGCGAGCGGGCCCTCGACGATGGACCGGTCGAGCGGCCTACTTTCCCCGCTTTGCATCCAGGCTCCACGGCCCCGCGCCCGCCGCCGACAGGTAGAGCCAGACGAAACAGAACAGGATTGCGGGGTGTCCCTGGTTCAAGACCGGCCAGAACCCCTGTGGCGCGTGGCCGATGAAATACGCGACCGCCATCTCGCCCGAGAGAATGAAGGCCACGGGACGCGTGAACAGCCCTGCCAGGAGCAGCAACCCACCAACCGACTCCAGGAGGCCGGCAATGCCGGCCAGCGAGCCGATCGGCGCCGTGCCTCCGCCGGGCATGATCGCAGCCGGGAACGCGACCAGCTTGGCCGTCCCGAACTGCATGAAGAGAAATGCGGCGACGATCCGGAGGACGCTGAGCAGGTACGGCGCCCACGTCGGCCATTTCGTGGGGATGCTTGATGCGGTCATGATGCGCGTCTCACTTTCCGTTCTCGGCGTTGAAGGGGACTAGGACCCCCGGTGGACAGCCACGAGCCTCCCAGAATCAGCACCAATCCGGCGACGGACACTGCCCCAAGGTGCTCGTCGAGCACCACGACGCCGAGCAGGACGGCTACCAGCGGGTTGATGTACGTAATGACGCTCGCCCGGCTCGGTCCGGCTTCTGCGATCAGCTGAAAAAATACGACGAGCCCCAGCGCCGTGCAGACCACGCCGAGCACCGCGATGGCCCAGAGCGCGGACGCCGGGATGGCGTGTGGTGGGCTCGCGAACACGGCGGGCAGCAACGCGACCGCGGACAGCGTGAGACTCGCAGCCACCGGCCCGAGCGGGTCGAGATCGGCCAATCGACGGCTCACGATGATCGGCGCCGCGGCGTACCCCAGCGTCGCCACGAGGACGAGGGCGGCACCGAGCAGCTCCCCGGGGCGCCCGGCGACGTCGACGCCGAGCAAGGCCACCACCCCACCGAACCCGATCACGAGCCCGACCAGCCGGAGTCCCGTCGGCCGGTCGGCGGGCGACAGGCGCACCGACAACAGCGCAACGCAGAGCGGCATCGCCGCGATGAGAATCGCGGTCATGGACGAGGAGATGTACCGCTCGCCGATCGCGATGAGCGTGAACGGCACGGCGATTTCACACGCTGCGTAGGCGGCGATCGCCCAGCCGCGCTGCCACAGACCGTGGAGCGCGCCGCGCCGCAGGGCAACGGGCAGGAGCAGCGCGGCGCCGAGGGCGACCCGCGCCCAGGCGATGAATCCGGGCGGCACGCCGGCGTCGAGCGCGATCCGGATGAACAGGTACGGCACGCCCCAGACGCCCGAGCTCGCGGCGAAGAGCCACCACGCCCGAGGGGTCACGCGACCGGAGCCTTGAGGCCGCGCTCCAGCAGACGCGCATCTCCCAGCCGGTCGGCGTAGGCGGCGAACGCACTGGTGGGGCCGCGCCACTCGAGCTCGTCCACATTGCGGAACAGCGGCGCATCGGTCCGGAGCGTCGCCAGGTTTTTGAACAGCAGCGCCACGTCGCGATTGTCGCCCAATACCGTGAGCGGGAAGTTTTCGATCGCGCCGTGGCGGTTGAGGAGCCGTGCCGCGGTGGCCGCACCGATCCTCGGGATGCCGGGATATCCGTCCTGCGCGTCGCCTACCAGAGCCAGGAAGTCCGGAATCAGAGCGGGCTCCACCCCGAACTTCTCGCGCACCCCCTCGGCCGTGCGGATCTTCTGGCCCTTGCGGTCGACCTGCACGACGCGGTCGCCGCGGACGCATTGCGCCAGGTCCTTGTCGGGCGTCCAGATGCAGACCTTCTCCACGCGCTCGTCCCGCGCGGCGATGTGTGCCGCGGAAGCCAGTGCGTCGTCGGCCTCCAGCTCGATCATGGGCCACACCACCACGCCCATGGCGGTCAGCGCTTCCTCGAGCGGGTGGAACTGCGCCAGGAGTGCCCGCTCGACGCCATCTCCGGTCTTGTAGTCGGGCCAGAGACGGTTGCGGAACGACTCGATGACGTGATCGGTCGCCACGCCGAGGTGCGTCGCCCCCTTCTCGATCATCTCCAACACCGTATGCAGCACGCTGGTCACGGCCCCGAA
>DATHGL010000332.1:0-2119 GCA_035317625.1 Gemmatimonadales bacterium
CGATCCGGATCTTGTAGGTCGATTGCCGTACCGAACCGAGCTCGAGCGGCGATGTCGCGTCAGTGTCGCTGCCATCGCGCGGCGCCCCTATCCACGTCGATAGCGGCAATTCCAGTTCGACCTGCGGAAGCTGTCAATGACTTTGAGACACAGCGGGGTGGATCTTTTAGAGTAGCGCGTCACGTCACAGCGCGACCTCCTTTAGGTGATCGACCGCGGGACTGTCGCGCGGGAAATCGGGTGGACTCGCGGATCGTCCTGTCGTTCTTGGGGCATCCTGGTGCCCCGTGTGTTGCTGAGGCGGATTGATCCAGACCGCCGCGGGCAAGGTCGCCGGCCGCGGCACACCTCGGACAAATCGTTCCGGATGGACGGCGTAGGCCGCGGCGAGCACCACCGTCCGCCGATCCCGGACGCCTTCGGCCACACGAAAGTGGACCATCGCCGGCGTCAAGTACCCGAGACCGCTGTGATGATGGTCGTGGTTGTACCAGGAGAAGAAGCCTTGCCCGAACGTGCGGGCATCCTCGAGCGCCCCGAAGCGCTCGGGAAACGCGGGCCAGTACTTCAGCGTCTTGAACTGCGCTTCGGAGAACGGGTTGTCGTTCGACACGTGGGGCCGGCTGTGCGTCTGGGCCACGCCGAGGTCTGCCAAGAGCAACGCGACGGGCTTGCTCCGCATCGAGGAGCCGCGGTCCGCATGAAGCGTCAACTGTCCGGGTTTGATCCCCTGCTTCGTGCACGTCTCGGCGATCAGGCGCTCCGCCAGGACGGCGCTCTCACGCGGCGCGACCATCCAGCCGACGACGTAGCGGCTGAAGACATCGAGGATCACATACAGATAGAAGTAGGTCCACTTCGTGGGCCCGAGGAGTTTCGTGATGTCCCAGCTCCAGAGTTCATTGGGCTGCGTCGCCAAGAGCTCGGGCTTTACGAAGGACGGCCGAGCGACTTGGTTCCGCCGCTCCTTCAGTTCGTGCGCGCTGTCCAGGATCCGGTACATGGTCCGGGGCGAGCAGAGATAGACGCCCTCGTCCAGGAGGGCCGCATGGACCTGCGCCGGCGCCTGATCGAGAAAGCGCTCGGCGTGGAGCGTGTCAAGGACCACTTGCCGCTCGCTCGGCGCCAGCGCGCGCGGCGACGCGGGCCGCGCGGCCACCGGTGCCGCGGGCTGCCGCTGCCGATACACGGACGCGCGCGAGACGCCCAACGCGTCGCACGCCGGCGCCGTCCCCATCGTCACGCGCGCGGTCTCGATGGCGTGCATCACTCGATCTCGTCGGTCTCGAACGGTTCCAGCGGGATCCCCAGGAGCGCCGCAACTTTTTTTTGGAACGCGATGATGGTCTCCGCCCGTTGCAGGCGGCGCTCAAGCCGACGCTTATCCGTTTCGAGACCGGCCTTCTCCCGCTCGAGCTGCTTGACGCGGGGATCCGCCGTGCCCGTTCGTCCCCGCTTCTTGGGCGTGAGCCCCACCACGCGTTGCTTCCGCCAGGTCACCAGATGCGAGGAATAGAGCCCTTCCTTCCGCAGCAGGGCGCCCAGCTGGCCCGGTTGCGTACACGCGTCCGCTTTGCGCAGGACCTCCAGCTTGTACTGCGACGTAAACCGGCGTCGCCGTCGACGAGCGGCCACCTCGGGATCGGGCGCGTCGGGCACGGGAGGCATGGTCCGGTGCTCGACCGTGGAAGACCCTCCGCTTCGGGGCGCCTCGCTTCGCTCCTCGCCCCTCCGCTCCGGCTCTTCCACGGTCGCCTGGCTCAGCACTACACGGTTCATCGCGTTCATCACGATCTGTTCACTTGCTCGCCCTGCACTCTAATTGTTAGAGAACTCCGTGTCTCACCGATATTGGCAGAAAGGGGATACACCAGCCGATCCCACACCGGGCGGCTCTCCCACAGTTCGGCCTGGACGCGCAGATGGAGAGCTCCGCCATCGTCCAGCGTTTTTCTGAAGCGATCCGGAAGGAGATCGCGCAGCTCGATCGTCGTCGTCACGGACGACAAAGGCGAGTACAGATCCTTCACCTGGACGTCGAGCGCCGCAGCAGGCGCGGCCAGGAGAAGAATGCAGATGATGAGTGGCGACCCGCGCAGGGCAAGCCGCTGCATACGGG
>DATHGL010000333.1:0-2390 GCA_035317625.1 Gemmatimonadales bacterium
GCTGCTCGGGCATAAGCACCTGGACTCGACGCAGCGCTACACCCGCGTGAGCGCCCATCAGCTGCGCGGCGCGGTGCGCCGGCTTCGACTTGCTCCCGTCGATCGCGCCGCAGATGCGTCCGCGGGCCGCGAGACGTAGCAGTCGATTCTTGCCCCGCCATGAGTAGTCGTGCACGCGCCGTCGAGCCCGTGTCCGAGCGAACGGGAGCGCCCCTCCCACGCCACAAGCCGAGCGCCGGGGCCTCCAACCCGCCTATGCGCAGTCCTTCTTTTTCGATATCCCTGAACTGCGAATCCCGCGCGGCTAAAGGCGTATTCGCGAGTGCTGCCTTCACGCGAAGCGGAAGCCCGCGAGACACGCTGAGCGCCTCCCGCGATTGTCGCTTCGATCGAGGAGGAGCAGTCTCGGTGCCCACTGCTGCTAATCGCGCAAAGCAGCAGTGGCCGGATAGCTTCTTGCGCAAAGAGGGAGCGTCCCCGTTTTGGGGACGCTCCCAACTCCCGGTGGTCGATGCGCTAGGCGCCTGCCGCAGCAGCTTCCGGAAGGCCCACGGCGCGCTCCACGTCGACCTCGAGTTAAGACCATCCGGTCATGCCCCAGAACTTTCTCGAGTGTGATCGTGAGCAGGCGTTCCTGATGCCCCCGGACCCGCGCGACTGGCTGCCAGAGGACCACATGGCGTGGTTCGTGCTGGCCTCGGTCGAGCAGATGGATCTTTCGGCGTTCTTCGCTGCCTATCGGCGCGATGGGTGGGGCCGAGCGGCGTTCGAGCCGTCGATGATGGTGTCGCTTCTCTTGTACGCGTACGCGAGAGGTGAACGCTCGTCGCGGGGGATCGAGCGCAAGTGCGTGGAGGACGTCGCCTACCGGGTGATCGCCGCTCACCAGAAGCCCGATCACGCGACGCTCGCGCGCTTCCGCGCCCGCCACGAGGGCGCGCTGGCAGAGCTGTTCAGCTCGGTGCTCTCGTTGTGCAAGGAGGCGGGGCTGGTGAAGGTAGGGGTGATCGCGATCGACGGAACGAAGGTGCACGCGAACGCCTCGCATCACTCAAACCTCGACTACGAGCAGCTCGCCCGGGAGATCCTCAGGAGGCCGGCGAGATCGACGCGGCCGAGGACGAGCTCTACGGGGATGCGCGTGGCGATGAGCTGCCCGAGCACCTTCAGACCAGCGAGGGGCGTCGTGCTGCTCTGACAGAGGCCAAGCGCAGGCTCGAGCGCGAGGGCGCCAAGAACGGGAGCGCGAACACCGAGGCGGCTGGCGAGGCCGAGGCTAACGGCGTTGAGATCGAGCTTGACTCAGAGGTGATCGTCCGCCGGATTCAGGGTCGCGATGGATGGCTGCTCGAGGCTCGCCGCCAGCTCGATGAGCACCGCCGCCGCCAGGCAAAGCCGATCGTCCGCTCGCGCGCGCTGCGGCTATTGGAGTCAGAGCGCAGGCTTCAGCAAGACCTCGCAGTCGAGCGCCTCGCGAACGAGGCCTATGAGCACTACCGCGCGCACGGGCGCGACAGCCAAGGCCGACGGCTCTCTCGCCCGCCGAAGCCCTATGAGCCGCCCGAGACCCCGGCGGGCAAGATCAACACGACCGACCCGGACTCGCGCAACGTGAAGACTCCGCGCAGCTACACGCAGGGCTACAACGCCCAGGCCGTCGTGAACGAGGACCAGATCGTGCTCGCCGCCGAGGTGAGCGCGAGCTCCCCGGACTTCGGGCACCTGCAGCCGATGGTTCAAGCGACCAAGAGGGAGCTCCAGGCGATTGGTGTCACAGAGACTCCCGGGGTCGCGGTTGCCGACAGCGGTTACTGGAACGAGGAGCGGATCGACAACGTCGTCGCGAACGAGCATGTCCAGGTGCTGATTCCACCCGACGCCGGCAAGCGCGACACGCCACGGCCGGGGTGGCATGGCGGACGGTACACATCGATGCGCGAGGTACTCGCCACCGACTACGGCGGCGGGCTCTACAGACGACGAAAGGTGATGGTCGAGCCAGTGTTCGCGCAGACCAAGCACAATCGCCGAATCGACAGCTTCCGACGACGAGGACGAGCCGCTGCACGCTCCGAGTGGCGGCTGATCACCGCGACCCACAACCTACTTAAGCTCCACAAGCACCAGATGGCCGTCGCGGCAGCCTGAGAAGCCCCGGCGGGATCACCCGCCCGCGCGAAACGCACTCGATCGCCGCGGCGACCCGGGTGCCCATCGCACCTTTGTGCGACACCCACCCATGGCAAGCAGTAGTCTCGCCGCGGTCGGCCCCTGCTATCGAGATTTGTCCATTGCGGGTGTCTCGGGTGCCCGCCCTGAGATGCTTGTTTAGCTCGGGCAGCGGGAGCGGCTCAACCGATCAGGGCCCCCGGCGGTTGCGAGCCAGGTCA
>DATHGL010000334.1:0-2889 GCA_035317625.1 Gemmatimonadales bacterium
CCTGCCCGATTCGGTGATCACCGCTGACACGACGTTCGCGATCGACTCTCTGAACCCCGGCGAGGACCAAGACGCGGCCGCTGGACCGGTGGCTGCCTGCAGCCCCCCACGCTCGTGGGGGTTCTGGGCCGCCCAGAACGCTGGAATCCTCAGCTACTCGCGGCGGGGAGGCACGCTCGGCATCACGCGCATCGTCGCGATTCCGAACGGCCAGGCCGTGAGCGTACACTTCCGCTTCACGACGCAGCGGACCGATCTCTACGCCGATCCCCTCGGGGCTCTCTCGATCACCGGGAGCTTCGTGGCACCGCTCGTGACGAGTACCGCGGTGTGCCGCTAGCTACGTTCCCTGCCGGGCGGCGAATGGTGATCTCCCGCTGTCCCGCCGCCAGCGGCGCAACCGTCTCGCTGCCGCCCGGCCACCGGACCCACACGGACGCGGGCACCTTCCCCTGCTCCAGGCCCAGTACCTGGATGGCCCCGTCCTCGGACCAGTAGCCCGAGCCGCCGTGCACCTCCCGCGCGGGCCCGCGGGATCCCTCGTACACCACGCGGATCATCGCACCGATCCCATGCGCGTTGAGCGGCCCGTCGATCAGACGCACGCGCAAGCCCGGCCGCGCGCGCTCGTTGTGATACAGCTTGGTCTCGGCGCCGTTCTGCGACACCACGAGATCGATCCGGCCATCCCCATCGTAGTCCGCGAAGGCCGCGCCTCGTTGATCGCCGTACACCGTGATGCCCGAGACCTGCCCCGGCACCGGCTCGAGCGTGCCGTCGCCCCTGCCGCGCAGCACCAGCCCGCGACCCGCGTCGTAGCGCGGCGTTCCGATCTCCGTCGCAAAGAAATTCTGCGACAAGAACACGTCCTCGTGGCCGTCGCCGTCCAGGTCCGTCACGCCCGCGTAGAACGCCGGCGCAAACTGTGCTTCTACGGGGAGCGGCGTGGCCGCGAATGTCCCACCGTGATTGAGAAAGACCTGATGGTCGAGCGTTCGCGCTTCGAGGTACTTGACTCCGCCGAACGTGGGACCGAGCACGTCCGCGAGCGTCGCGTTGGCGTACGCGGCGAACGTCCGCGTGCGGAGCCGCACCGCCGGCAGCGCGGTCATCAACTGGCTCAGCGGTGTCAGGGGGGCGACGGCGCGCAGGCGGTCGTCGTACTGCGCCTCGATCATGTCCCAGCGGCGCGACCCGGTGAGGTCCCCGTAGTAGAGCAGGAGGGGACGGTCAGGATCCACCCGATACTTGGTGTTGCGGCCCCAGCTGGTCGCAACGATGTCGAGACGGCCGTCGCCGTCCAGGTCGCCCGTGGTCACGCCGTTCCACCGACCGACGACCCGGTTCAAATGGTACTCGGGCGTCGCGTCCCGGAAGCGCCCATGCTCGTTCAGGAACAGCTCGAGCGACCCCCAGTCGGGCGCTAGGATCAGATCCGGCCAGCCATCGCCGTTCACATCGGAGAAGACGGCCGCCGATATCAGGCCGACGTTCTTGAAGAGGTTGCTATTGGGCTCATCCAGCACGAACCGCCCGCCCTCGTTCCGGAACAGCCGCGACGACACGGCGCCGGGATACGCACCCGGCGCCACCCGCCCGCCGACGAACAGGTCGAGGTCGCCGTCTCCATCCACGTCCGCCACCGCGAGCGGTCCCACGCTCGCGACATCGCCTGCCGCGACGGACGTCACGCGGCCCCCGCCCCCGGGCGGCACGATCGCGATCACCGACGGCACGGCGGCGGCCTCGGACGGCGTCTGAGACTCGTAGTTGGACTGCCCCACGAGCAGCGTGCTTCCGCCCTTGCCGTCGGGCACGGACAGGACGGTCGTCTGGTCGTAGCGCGCGGGAGCGAGGTGGAGATCGACTCGGGAGAGCCGGCCATGGTCGTTGCGATAGTAGGCCAACGTGCCGCCCCCTCCCGGCGTGATCAACAGGTCCTCCGCGCCGTCGCCGTCCACGTCGTACCACGAGACGCCCGGCCCGAGCTGGCTCAACGCCTGCGGCAAGAGCGGCTGGCGGGCCCAGTCATTGAACGGCGTCTCGACGTGCCGGTGACCAAGCTGCGCTGAGACGTCGCGAAACCACGGCTGGGCCCGCGGGGGTAGCGGGACTGACCCCGGGCGCAAGCCCGGGGAGCGCAGGGGGCTGGGTGGTTCCTGGATCTCGTATTCCCGATTCGGCCTCACGCCTCGCACCACCGAGCGTCCGCCTCTCCGCCAGTCCACTTCGATCGTCAGATCCTGGGCCGTGCCGGCGGCGAACGTGTAGAGAGGGTCCGATCCCGACAGGTACGTCCCGCCGAGCACGACCTCCTTTTGCTGCACCGGGACCGGGCCACCCAGCACGCGGATCTTTGAGCCGGCGCCGGCGGTGTTGGGTGACCGGCCGCGCAACCGCACGGCGATCCGGGGCGCGCCCGCGAGATTCTTGAACACGGCGGCAGGCGTGCCGAGTCGGCTGACGACCACATCGAGCGCCCCATCCCCGTCCAGGTCCGCGGTCGCCATGCCGTGCGAGATGCCATCCTCGCCGGCAAAGCCCCACCGGGCCCCGGCGTCGCTGAACGTGAGGTCCCCGTTGTTGCGAAACGCCACATTCTTCAGGGCCAGCTTCGGGAACAGCGCGAGCTCCCGACGCCAGTCGAGCCCCGTGAACGTCGCCCGAACGCGCTCCCACGTGTCCGCGTCCATCACGTCCCACAGGTGACCCGTGGTGGCCAGGACGTCTTCGTACCCGTCCAGGTCGATGTCGAGGAACAGGGCGTCCCACGTCCAGTCGGATGCCTCGATCCCTGCATAGCCGGCGATCTGCGCGAATGTCCCGTCCCCCCGGTTCCAGAGCAGTGTGTTGCGCTGCCACTGGGGGCGGTCGTCGATCAGTCCGATC
>DATHGL010000335.1:0-6981 GCA_035317625.1 Gemmatimonadales bacterium
GTGAGGAAGGCCGCCACGGCTTGGCGAATCGCCTCGGCCACGCGCTCGGGGCGGTGGCTTGGTCGTCGGATCATGTCAGAAGAAACTCGTGCTCGTGTCCACGATCCGCGCGCCGTCGGCCCCTTCGATCAACCGGTCCGCCTGCCGCAGCACGCTTTCGGCGTGACCCCGATCGCTGGCCACCACGCACACCGTCACCTCCGCGCGCTGCCACAGATCGTGGTGGTCCGTCTCCGCCGCCGACACATTGAAGCGGTTGTGGAGGCGGTCCTTCAGGCTTTTCAGGACGTGGCGCTTGTCCTTGAGGGAGTGACACGCCGCGAGGTGTAGCTCCCAGGTCATCACCCCCACGACCACGCCTCAGCCGCCCTTCGCCGCACTCCCGACGCCGAGCGAGCGGGCCACCTCCTCGACGCGGTACGCCTCGATCAGGTCGCCGACCTTCAGGTCGTTGAAGTTCTCGACCCCGATGCCGCATTCGAAGCCCTCCCGGACCTCGCGGACGTCCTCCTTGAACCGCTTGAGCGACGCGAGCGTCCCGTCGTACACCTCCACGCCGTCGCGGATCACCCGCACCCGCCCGGTCCGCGGAATGACCCCGGAGCGGATGAAGCTGCCGGCGATCGTGCCCACCTTGGCGATCTTGAACAGCTGCCGGACCTCCGCTTCGCCCAGTACCACTTCCTTCTTCTCGGGTGCGAGCAGGCCCTCCATGGCCAGCTTCACCTCTTCCACCGCTTCATAAATGATGCGGTAGGTACGGATCTCCACCTTCTCGCGCTCCGCCGAAGCGCGCGCGTTGGAGTCGGGCCGCACATGGAAGCCGATGATAATCGCGTTGGACGCTTTGGCGAGCAGCACGTCGGAGTCGGTGATCGCGCCCACTGCGCGATGCACGACCTCCACTTTGACCTCCGGCGTCGAGAGCTGGGCCAGGGCGTCGGCCAGCGCCTCGGCGGGACCGCCCTGATCCGCCTTGATGATGATGCGGAGCGTGGCGGCGCCGCCATCCGCCCGCTCGGTCATGAAGTCCTCGAGCGTCTTCACGCGCCCGGTTCGGCGGTGCTGCGCCTCCCGCTCCAGACGCTGGCGTTTCTGGGCAATGTCGCGCGCCGCCGCCGCGTCGGCCATGACCTGGAAGGTGTCGCCCGCTTCGGGCACGCCCTCGAAGCCCAGCACCTGCACCGGCGTGGACGGACCCGCCGCGTCGACCGTCTGCCCGCGCTCGTCGTACATGGCGCGCACTCGGCCGTAGAACTGCCCGCAGATGAAGTCTTCCCCGCCGCGCAGCGTCCCGTTCTGCACGAGCACGGTGGCGAGCGGGCCCTTGCCAGGGTCGAGGGTCGCCTCGAGCACCGTGCCGTGGGCCCGGCGCTTGGCGTTCGCCTTGAGGTCGAGCAGCTCGGCCTGCAGCAGGATCTGGTCGAGCAGCTCCTGCACGTTCTGCCCCGTCTTGGCCGAGATCGGCGTGGCGAGCGTCGTGCCGCCGAATTCCTCGAGCACCACCCCGTGCGCCAGGAGGTCCTGCTTCACCTTCTGCACGTTGGCGCTGGGCAAGTCGATCTTGTTGATCGCGACCACGATCGGGACGCCCGCGTTCTTGGCGTGTGAGATCGCCTCGATGGTCTGCGGCATGATCGCGTCGTCCGCCGCGACCACCAGCACGACGATGTCCGTGACCTGGGCGCCGCGGGCGCGCATCGCGGTGAACGCTTCGTGGCCCGGGGTGTCGAGGAACGTGATCGAGCGCCCCGCCCCATCCTTGAGCTTGACCTGATACGCGCCGATGTGCTGGGTGATGCCGCCCGCCTCGCCGGCCACCACGTTGGCCTTGCGGACGTAGTCGAGGAGCGAGGTCTTGCCGTGGTCGACGTGACCCATGACGGTGACCACCGGCGAGCGCGGCTGGAGATCGCCGGCCTCCTCGGGGGCGGCCTCCTCGGGCGCGGCCAGGGCATACCCCTCTTCGCGCTGCGCTTGAAAGCCGAAGGCCGAGGCGATCAGCTCGATCATGTCGAAATCGAGCCGCTGGTTGATCGTCACCATCTGCCCCATCTCCTTGAAGGCGAACGCGACGATCTCCTTGGCGGGCACCTTGAGGATGTTCGCGAGCTCGGACACGGTGATGAACTCCGTGACGCGCACCAGCGTTTTCTCGCGCTCCTTCTCTTCGCGCCGCTTCTCCTCGATCTGCTCGCGCATGCTCGGGCCCTCTTCGCGGCGGTGCACGCCCTTTCTCGCGCCTGGGCCCTTGATCGAGGCGAGCGTGCGCGAGATGTTCTGCGCCACCGCTTCCTGGTCGACGAGGGACTTCTTCCCCTTCTTGCGCTTCTTGCCCTTCTCGCGCCGCCGCTCCTCCATGGGGATGGCGCCCGGCGCGGCTGACGCGACGGGTCGCGGGGGCACGGCGCCGCCCGGTGTGGCACTCGCGACCGGCTTGGGGCGGACGGGCGTGGGAATGACGAGGCGCGGCGGCGCGAACGCGACCGCGGACAGCGGTGGGGTCGCCGGAACGGCGTGGGCCGCTGCCAGCGGCGACTCCACGCGGGGCTGCTCGACCGCGCCCAGGTCCTTGAACAGGGCGGCGGCGCGCTCCTCGAGCGACGGTTTTTCTTCGGCCTCGGCCGCCTTGGCGGCTTCGAGCGCCTCACGCGCCTTGAGCTCGCGCTCCGCCTCTTCGACCGCCGCCTCGGCCTGGGCCTCCGCCTCGACGGCGGCCATCTCGGCGGCCGTGCGGCGGCGCCGTTTGGGCCGCTCCTCGGGCACCGCCGCTACCGGCTCCGCCGCCTTCACGGCACGGCGCCGTTTCGGCGGCGCCGGGGCCTCTTTCTGCTTGCGCTTCTCGCGCTCCCACCGCGCCCGCATCAGCGACACCTGCTCGGGCTTGAGCGGTGACAGGTGGCTGCGCACGAAGATCTCCTGCTCCTTGAGCATGCCCAGGAGCTGCTCCGAGGAGATACCGAATTCCGCCGCCAGATCGTGAATCCGCGTCGTCACCACTCACTCCTCCAAAGACCCGACCAACCCCCGCGCCAGCGCGGCATCCGCCACGCCGACGGCCTGCACCGGCGGCCGCCCCAACCCCGCACCCAACCGCTCGGCCGCCGGCCCCACCAGCACCGGCACGCGGCGGGCCCGGGCCAGCCGCTCGACCTTCTCCCGGGTGCGCGGGCTCGCGTCCGCCGCGAGCACCACGCACGAGAGCGCGTCCCGCTGCAGGTTCGCCCGCACCCCGGCTACGCCGATCACCACCCGGCCGCCGCCGCCCCGCACGCCAAGCCCCAGGAGCCGGACCAGCCGCTCGGTCACGCCGCGTGGGGGGGGGCGGGGGCGGGGGCGGGGGCGGGGGGGCCCCCGCTGTCGCCTCCGCTGGCGTCACCAGCCGGACCGCGCGCCGGCTCGTCGTCGCCGCCGTCTTCGGTCATCTCGTTGAGGAAAGCCATGAGCTTGTCGGCGAGCTCCGGCGTCATCCCCGCGATCTTGTCCACGTCCTCGCGCTCCAGGTCCAGGATGTCCTGCAGCGTCTTGTGGCCGGCCTGTTCCAACACGTCGACCAGCTCGACCGGCAGGCCCTTGAGCTCGCGCAGCGCGACCTTGGTCGCGGTCTCGTCCTCGGCGGCCGGCAGCGGCGCGAACAACGGTCCTTCCCCGCCGCGCTCCAGCCACTCGCGGCTCGAATACAGATCGATCTTCCAGCCGGTGAGCTCGGACGCGAGCCGCACGTTTTGTCCGTTGCGCCCGATGGCAAGCGACAGCTGGTCCTCGTCGACGATCGCCTGGATCGTCTTGGTGTCCGGATCCGAGAACACGCGCGCGACGCGCGCCGGGGCCAGGGAGAGCTTCGCGAACCGCTCGGGGTCCGGCGACCACGGCACGATGTCGATGCGCTCGCCGCCCAGCTCGTTCACCACGGCCTGGACGCGTGAGCCCTTCATGCCCACGCACGCGCCCACCGGATCGATCGAGTCGTCGCGCGAGGACACGGCGATTTTGGTGCGGCTGCCCGCCTCACGCGCCGTGGCGCGGATCTCGACGATCTGCTGCTGGACCTCCGGGACCTCGAGCTTGAACAACGCCTTCACGAACAACGGGTCGGCGCGCGACAGGATGAGTCGCGGGCCCTTGGGCGTCTCTTCGATGCGTTTGAGCACCGCGCGGATCGTGTCCCCCTGGTGGAAGTGCTCGCGATGGTTCTGCTCGCGGTAGGGGATAATCGCTTCGGCTTCGCGGAACTTGGCGAGCATGACGACGATCTTGCCCCGCTCGATCTGCTGCACCTCGCCGGACAGGAGCTCGCCCACCTTGTCGGTGAACTCCTCGCGGATCCGGGCCCGCTCGCCCTCGCGCACCCGCTGGATGATGCGCTGCTTCGCGGCCTGGACCGCCGTGCGGCCGAACCCGTCGAACGGCACTTCCTCCTCCAGCACGTCCCCCACCTGAAAGTCGGGGTCCTCGAAGCGTGCTTCCTCGAGCGTGATCTGGGTGCCCGGATCTTCGACGGTTTCGACCACGGTGCGGAGCATCGCGATCCGGATCGTGCCCTTGAGCTCGTCGATCCCGATCTCGGCGCGCACGTTGGGTCCGTAGCGCTTGACGAGGGCGGCGTGCAGCCCGTCCTTGAGCAGGTCGAGGAGCTCCGTACGCTCCAGCTGCTTGGTGTTCGTCAGCTCGCGGATTGCCGAAACTACATCAGTTGTATTCGCCATAACCACCGTTGTCCGTCGGGTCCGTTACCAGTCCACCGCCAGGCGCGCATCGCGGATGTCGCCCAACCGCACGCTCCGGGGGCCAGCGGCCCCGCGATGACCCAGCGGCTCGAGCACCACCGTGTCGGCGTCGGGAACGGCCACGATGCGCGCGCGCACGCGCCCCAGTCCGGCCACCGTCGCCTGGACCTCCCGGCCCACGAACCGCAGCCAGTGCCGGTGCCAGCGCAGCGGTCGCTCGAGCCCCGGACTCGAGACCTCGAGCATGTAGCGGCGGCCGAGCGGCCCATCCGCGTCCAGCCACCCCTCCAGGACCCGACTCGCCGTGGCGCAGTCCTCCACCGTCACCCGCCGCGGCGAGGCGTCCGACCCCGCCTCGGGGGGCGCGGGGGGCCACTCGATGCGCACTTGAACCAGCGGCCGGTGGTCGGTGCCGCCGATCCTGAGGTCGGCCAGCTCGAGACCCAGCGCTTCCAACCGGGCCCGAAACGACTCGACGAGGCTCTCGGAGAGCATAAAAAAAAGCGCGGGCCGAACTTCGCCCGCTTCACCGGCCGGAATTTAGCTGCCGCGGGACGCGTGTCAAGCGACCCTAGAGCGCTCCCTGCGCCAGCCCCGCGTAGGCGATCATGCGCCCGTCGCGACCGCCCGAGGCGCGGTGCGAAAAGAACTGCGCGCGATCATGCGCGCTGCACCAGGGAGAGACCGAGATCTCCGTGACGCCCAGCGCCGCCGCCTGGCGCGCCAACCGCGCCCGCAGATCCACATGCCCCGCCCCGCCCTCGGCCGGCGCGAGCCGTTCCAGCACTTCAGAACCTACTTCATAGCACGATCCACAAATGCCAACACCGCAATGCATTACGATTTCTGCTGCTCGGGTCGATGCCTGCCGCTGCACGAGCTCCACGCCGCGCTCGAGGATGCCCCCCGCGGTGCCGCGCCACCCGGCGTGCAGCAGCGCGACGATCTGCTTCCCCGGCACGGTCAGGTAGACGGGAATGCAGTCGGCCACGGTGATGGTCAGGAGCAGCCCGGGCGCGCCGGTGGCGTGCCCGTCGACTCCGTCGAGGATGAGCCAGCCGTCGAGCGACTGCGGATGCCACTGGACCGTCGTGCCGTGCACCTGATGCGCGAGGATCAGCCCCGGAAACCGGGTGCCGAACGCGGCCCGGGCGGCACGCCAGCGGGTCATCACCTGCCCCACGTTCTCCTCGCTCCAGAGCCCCAGTGAGAAACCGCGCCCGCGGGTGGTGATCCCGGCGACGACCCCGTAGCGCTCGGCCCACTCGGCGAGCTCCATGCGGGGGACGGCGGAGTCGCCGATGGGAGATTCCCGCAGCAGCGGCGGACTGGCGGACGGGCGGTCGGGCGGACGGGACGTCACGTCGGGCATCACGGACTGCCGGACCGCCCGACCGCCTGACCGCCGCCGTCGATTCTCTCGATCTGCGCCCCCAGCGCCCGCAACCGCTCGTCGATCCGCTCGTAGCCCCGCTCGATCTGGCCGATGTTGTGGATCACGGAGTCGCCGTGCGCCGCGAGCGCGGCGAGCAGCATCGCCATGCCGGCGCGGATGTCGGGGCTTTCGACCACGCCCCCGTGGAGCGCCGATGGTCCGGCGATCACGGCGCGGTGCGGATCGCAGAGTACGATGCGCGCGCCCATCCCGATCAGCTTGTCCACGAAGAACAGCCGCGACTCGAACAGCTTCTCGAACACGAGCAGCATGCCCTCGCACTGCGAGGCCACGACGATCGCGATCGACATCAGGTCGGCTGGGAACGCGGGCCACGGGCCATCCTCGAGCTTCGGGACGTGGCCGCCCAGGTCCGGGCGAATGCGGCGCTCCTGACCGGCGTCCACGATCAGGTGGGCGCCGTCGAGTCGGGCGCGCACGCCCAGCCGCTCGAACCCGAGCAGAATGGCGCGCAGATCCTCGGCCCGCACCCCGTCGATCGTGACCGCGCCGTTCGTCACCGCGGCGAGCCCGATGAACGAGCCGACCTCGATGTGGTCCGGCCCCACGGTGCAGGGAGCCGCCTTGAGCGAGCGCCCGCCGTCGACGGTGAGCGTGTTGGTGCCGACGCCCTGCACCTGCGCACCCAAGTCCGAAAGAAACCGGGCCAGGTCTTGGACGTGCGGTTCAGAGGCGGCGTTGCGGAGCGTCGTGGTCCCGCGGGCCAGGACCGCCGCCATCAGGGCATTCTCGGTGGCGGTGACACTCGGCTCGTCGAGAAAGATGTCGGCTCCGACGAGGCTTTTCGCCTCGAGCTGG
>DATHGL010000336.1:0-19883 GCA_035317625.1 Gemmatimonadales bacterium
CCGACATCGAGAAGGTGATCGATGACTGCGCCCGGGCGTAGTCATCGATCACCTTCTCGATGTCGGGACGCGGGTCGATGGGACCAGGCGTCACCGCGGGCGCAGCCGGCTGCTCCGCGGCGCGCCGCGCTTGGGTGTCGCGCGCCGCGCGCGCCCGCGACTGGCGTTCGGCGTCCGCCCACAGCGACGCCGCGGTGGCCAGCTGCACCATCGCCTCGGGTACCCGGCTCTGGGCGGCGAGCGTTTCCGCCCCCCGGAACATGGTGTCCCCCCTCGCCACCTCCGCCGGCGTGGCCCCGGCATCGATGGCACGGCTCATGGCGCCGAGCGCCCGCGTCCGCAGCGATCGCAGCGCGCTGTCCTCACGCTGCGCGACCCCGGGACGCGTCGCCGATTCCGCGGCGGCGGCGGGCGGCGGGGCCGGCACGCGCGCGCGCGTCGGCGGCCTCGGCACTTGCGTCGGAGCCAGCACCGGAGCCCGACGCACCGGCGCCGTATCGGAAGGAGCGGGGGCCTGGCCCGCGCGCGCGGTGTCGCGGGGCGGCGGAGGAACCGGTGCCGTCGGCGTCCGCTCCGCCCACCGCGGAAGCACCCACCACAGGGCCGCGGCGAGCGGCAGGACGCCGAGCCCCCACCAGAGACGGGAGACACGGCGGGCGCGCGGGACCGTGCCGGCTGCCGCCCGCGTCTGCGCCCGCGACAGCACAATCGGGCTCGTCGGCGTGTTGACCTGGGCCAAGACGTGCGCACGGCCCCCCGCCCGCGCGAGTGTGATCATCTCTTTGCGGACGGGGTCGTCGTGCCGGAGCGACGGCCGACCGCACACGGCCACGACGTCGTCCATGCTGGTCCAGCGTGCCGGGGGATCCTTTTCCAACATCCGCAGGACGCCTGCGGCCAGGTTGGGTGGGCAATCGGGGCGAAGCTCGGTCACGGGACGGGGATGCGCGTTGAAGTGCGCGTACATGACCGCCATGCTCGAGTCACCCTCAAATGGCAGCCGCCCGGTGATCATCTCGTAGGCGACGACACCGAGCGAATACTGGTCCGAAGCGCCGGTGACCTCGTGCGTCGCGCATTGTTCCGGGCTCATGTAGGTGGGCGTGCCGACCGTCACACCGGTCACGGTGAGACCCTCCGCCTGGACGACCTTGGCGATCCCGAAGTCCGTGACCACCGCCCACCCGTCCTCGTCCAGCATGATGTTCGCGGACTTGACGTCGCGGTGGATGACGCCGTGGCGATGGGCGTACCCGAGCGCGTCGCCGACGTGGGCCAGGATCGTCTGGACCATGGCGATGGGAAGCGGGCCGACGTCGCGAATAACCTGATCGAGCGCTCGCCCTTGTACGTACTTCATGACGAAGTACAGGACGTGCTCGCTTTCCTTCACCGCATAAATGGGAATGATGTGCGGGTGACTCAGCGCCGCCGCCGTGCGGGCTTCGCGCTTGAAGCGCTCCACCATCCCTTCGCCCATCAGCATCAGGGCGGGCGCCAGCACCTTGATCGCCACCTTGCGGTCCAGCGCCAGGTCATGGGCGAGGTAGACCGTGGCCATCCCACCATGCCCCAGCTCGGCGAGGATCTCGTACTCCCCCAGGGTGGCTTGGCGCAGGGCGTCGAGCTGGGCGTCGTGCTCGGCGGCTGCTGGGCGACGCGGCGGCGCCGCGACGGCGGCCCCGGCTCCGCCCGGCGCCACGGGGACGCTGGTGCCGCAGCGGGGGCAAAAAAACGCCCCCGGCGCCAGGGAGGTGCCGCAGCGCGCGCAGGAGGACTGTGTCTCCGGAGCCATCAACCAGGGCCTGTCGAGCGGTCCCCTATCCAATAACACATGGGCACCCGGCCGGCAACTCGTTGGCGCGAAGGCAGTTTCCGGACCTACCCGAACACCGGCGTCAACGGTGGATCGCCCTTCAGCACGGCCTGCAGATTGGCCACGGCCATCGCCGCCATTTGCCGCCGCGTCTCGCGGGTGGCGCTCCCGATGTGCGGCAGCAACACCGTGCGCGGCGCCGCGCGCAGGCGCGGGTGGATCCGCGGCTCCTCCAGGTAGACGTCGAGTCCGGCGGCGCCGAGCCGGCTTTCTTCCAAGGCGAGGGCCAGCGCTTCCTCCCGGATCAGGTCGCCGCGTGCCGTGTTGATCAGAATGGCGGTCGGCTTCATGCGCGCGAGGGTCTCGGCGTTGATGACACCCTTGGTCTCGGGCAGCGATGGCACGTGCAGCGAGAGCACGTCGCTCTCCGTGAAGAGCCGGGACCGCTCGACCCTCACGGCGCCGGTGTCGTGCTCGAAGTCGGGGCGCGGCTGGCGCGCCGTGTAGAGGATCCGCATCCCGAACGGCACCGCCCGGCGCCCCACGGCCTGCCCGATGCGTCCCGCGCCGAGCAGGCCGAGCGTTCGCCCCCGAAGCTCGATCCCCAGGAGCAGCTCCGGGTGCCATCCGGTCCACGTGCCGCCTTTCACGAGCTCGGTGCCTTCTACGACGCGGCGGGCGCAGGCGAGGATCAGCGCCCAGGCGAGATCGGCGGTCGCGTCGGTGAGGACGTCGGGCGTGTTGGTGACCATGACGCCCCGCAGCTCGGCCGCGACGACGTCCACGTTGTCGTGGCCCACGGCGCAGTTCGCGACGATCTTGAGCTTGGGCAGGTGCTTGAGCTCGGTGCCGCCCACCCAGCGCGAGAGGAGCGGGACGAGCGCGACGAAGTCACCTGTGGGCGTCGGTGCGCCGGCCGGAAGCCACGTGACGTCGAGGCCGGCCAGCTGATCGGGCGCGAGGAACGGCTGCAGCTCGGCCGCGACGAGGACGAGGTGACCCACTACCTCTTCATCTGCGCCCGGCGGATCGAGTCGTCGACCGCGAGGGCCCGCGCGGGGCTCCACTTGTAGTACAGCTGGAGGCACGAGCCCACCTGGACCTGGCGGTTGCGAGCGCATTTCGCGAGCTCCTGGCGGTGCGTGGGCGCGTCGCGGCGCCACACGGAGTCCGCCGCGGCCGCGGCGCGCGCCTCCGCCCAACCGTAGCCGACGAGGCACCGGGCCACCTCGCCCGAGGGATCCTTGGCGCACTGCCCGACTTCTTTCCCGTGCCGCGCCGCGTCGGCGAGCCACCCGGAGTCGGCCCGAGCCTGGGCGAGCGAGTCCTGCTCCTGCTGATACCGGGTGGCCGCGGCGAGGGCCGCAGGCTGCTTCCACCTGTATTGCAGCACCAAGCACTGCGCCGTGCCCTTCGCGTCCATCGTGATGCGGCTGCACTCGCGCACCTCTGCGGCCTTCTTGGCCGCGGACTTCGCGCAGGCGACGGTGGACAGCGTGAGCCCAGCGACGAACCAAGCCTTCGTCCAGCGCATCGGGCCTCCTCGCGGAAGGGTAGAGAAGACGGACAGGGTGGGATTCGAACCCACGGTACCCTTACGGGCACACCGGTTTTCGAGACCGGCCGTTTCAACCGCTCACGCACCTGTCCAGCAGGCTAGACGTCTAGCCGTCTAGACGTCTAGTAAGTACGACGGATAGGGTGGGATTCGAACCCACGAAACGGTTACCCGTTTACGCGCTCTCCAGGCGCGTGCCTTCAGCCGCTCGGCCACCTATCCCGAACTACGAGACGCGCCGACGCACAGACGCGTAGTAGATACGAAGACCGGGCCGGTTTCGCTACGGGCGGCGCTCCCCGCGAAACCTCGACCCCGGCGCGACGCGTATACTTCGAGTCTGGTGACGCCACCTCATGAAGGCGAGGAGCTACGCATGAACACCCTACCCACGAAACAACCTGGTGACCCCGACGTGAACACGATCCCCACGTGGCGCGAGCTGGCCGACCGATTCCGCGACTTGATGAAGAATTTCTTCAAGGAGGGCAAGGACCTGGAGCGCGAGCTCGAGCCGAAGCTGCTCCCCGCACTCAAGCGGCTGAAGCTCGAGATCGAGAGGTTCATCGCGAAGCTCGAGGAGCGGGCGAAATAGGCTCGAAGCCCTAGATGCGGCGTAGCCGCGCGCGATCCACCTTCCCCAGATGAGTCCGCGGCAGCGCGTCGAGAAAGATCACCTCGCGCGGATACTTGTAGGGCTCGAGTCGCTCCCGTACGAACGCCTGTAGCTCTTCGCCGAGCCCGTCGCGTCGCTCCTTCGCGACCACGAACGCGTGTGGTTTGACGAGGCCGTGCTCTCCCACGACGCCGACCACGGCCACCTCCTTCACGGCCGGGTGCTGCAACAGGCAGTTCTCGACTTCCTGCGGCGCCAGCCACTTTCCCGACACCTTGAGCAGGTCGTCGACGCGGCCACAGTAGGTGAAATACCCGTCAGGGTCGCGCCGCACCATGTCGCCCGACACGTACCACTCTCCCCGGAACCCCTGCTTGGTCTTCTCCATCTGTTGCCAGTAGCCGATCGCCCGGGAGTCGCCGCGGACCCACAGCGCGCCCACCTCGCCCGCGGGCACCTCCCGCCCCTCGTCGTCGCAGACCTTGACGTCGAAGCCCGGCACGACGGTCCCGAGCGTGCCGGGCCGCACTTGTCCCGGACGGTTCGAGATGAAGATGTGCCACATCTCGGCGGTGCCGAGGCCGTCCAGCAGCTCCACTCCGAACGTCCGCTTCCAGCGGTGATACAGCTCGACCGGGAGCGGCTCGCCCGCCGACGTGGCGAGGCGTAGGCACGAGAGATCGTGGGTCGCCGCACCGGGGTGGCTCACCATGTGATTGATCATGGTCGGCACGTTGATCAGGATCGTGGGCCGGAAGCGCGCGATCTTCTGGAACAAGAGGTCGGGCGTCGCGGCTTCCGGGAAGAGCGCCGTAGCAGCGCCGACGGCGAATGGAAACAACAGGTTGGAGCCGGTCGCATAGCCGAAGTAGAGCTTGGGCACGCTGAGGGTCACGTCGCGCTCGGTGTAGCCGATGACGCCTTTGGCATAGCATTCGGTCGTGTTCGCGAACGACGCGTGGGTCTGCACGACGGCCTTCGGCTGCCCGGTGGTCCCACCCGAGAACAGCCAGATCGCCGCATCGTCGCGGTGAGTCGGGAAGGGGTCCAGCACCGCCGAGGCCTGCGCCAGCCGGTCGTCGAGCGCCTTCTCGCCGAGCACCACGACCGTCTTCAGGTGGCGCGCCCCGCGCGCCGCCGTGTGAAAGGCGCGCGCCGTGTCCCGGTGCGCGACTACGACTCGGGCGCGCGTGTAGCCGTAGAAGTATTCGATCGCCTCCGCCTTGAGGTCCGGGTTCACCATGACGACCACCGCGCCGATCTTGAGCGCCCCAAATAGCACCCCGACGAACGCCGGCCCGTCGGGAAGGGCGATCATGACGCGCTGCTCGGGCTCGACGCCGGCCTCGGTGAGGACGCGACCGAACTGATTCGCCAGCGCCTGGATCTCCCGGTACGTGAGCGTACCCGCGTCGGTGAGCACGGCGGGCCGAGCGCCTTTCCCTTCCCGCACTCGGGCATCGAGAAAATGGTCCGCGATGTTGAACTGCTCGGGCGGGTGGAAGCGCATGGGGACAGATATTGGCGACCGGCGCCTGGCGGTCAACCGCCCGGCCCGGTACGATACAGCCACTCATGGCGGTCCTCGACTTCGCGCACTTGACCTGGGAGGAGGTCCGCGACCTCGACCGGACGAAGGCGGTGGCCATCCTCCCCGTCGGCGCCGTCGAGGCGCATGGCCCGCACCTGCCTCTTGCGACCGACGTGATCATCGCGGACGCGATGGCCCGTGCCGCGGCAGCAAGGCTCGCGGCGCGCGGCTACGACGCAGTGATGCTACCCGCCCTCGCCTACACCGCTGCCGAGTTCGCGGCCGGGTTCCCCGGCACGGTGTCGTTGCAGCCTGCCACCGTGACCGCGTTGCTCGTGGACCTCGCGCGCAGCCTGGCGCGCCATGGCCTCGGGGTGCTGGCCGTTGCGAACGCGCATCTCGACCCCGCGCACCTCGCCGCCATCGAGGCCGCGGTGGCCCAGAATGGACCCGAGACCGGCACGCGCATTGTGTTTCCCGACGTCACGCGGAAGCCCTGGGCCCCCCGACTCACCGAAGAATTCCGGAGCGGCGCCTGTCACGCGGGGCAGTACGAGAGCTCGATCATGCTGGCGGTGCGGCCGGAGCTCGTCCGCGAGGCGATCCGCCGCTCACTGCCGGCCAACCCGCGCTCGCTCAGCGCGGCCATCCGCTCCGGGCAAACGAGCTTCGAAGCGGCGGGCGGGCCGCGCGCGTACTTCGGCTCGCCAGCCGATGCTGGCGTCGACGAAGGCACGCGGACGATCGAGGTCCTCGGCGCGATCCTCGAGGAGGCGGTGCTCGCGGAGCTCGCTCCGTGACGCTCGCGGGACGCGGTGCCGTGGTCACGGGCGCCGGCCGTGGCATCGGCTTGGCAGTAGCACGGGCGCTGGTCGGGGCCGGCGCGGCTGTCGTGGTGGCTGCCCGCACGCGGGACGCGATTGAGGCGGTCGCAACGGAGCTGCGCGCCGCCGGCGGGCGGGCGTGGGCGGTGTCGTGCGACGTCACAGACCTGGCGAACGTGCAGGCGCTCGCCCGCGCGGCGGAGGCCCATCTGGGGCACGCGGACATTCTCGTGAACAACGCAGGTGTCAGTCACTCGGCGCCCTTGCAAAGGACCACGCTTGCCGACTGGAACCGGATCCTGACCGTGAATGCGACCGGCACGTTCCTGTGCACCCAGGCCTTCCTCCCGACGATGGTCGCGCGGCGCTGGGGGCGCGTCGTGAACATCGCGTCGGTAGCAGGACTGGGCGGCGGCAAGTACATCGCCGCCTACAGCGCGTCGAAGCACGCGGTGGTCGGGTTCACCCGCTCGGCGGCGGCGGAGGTTGCGGGAACGGGCGTGACCGTGAACGCCGTGTGCCCGGGGTACGTCGACACGGACATGACGCGGGAGTCGGTGGCACGCATCGCGACCAAGACCAAAATGTCGCCGGAGGCCGCGCTGCGGGCGGCCCTCGAGACCACGGGCCAGCGCCGACTGATCTCGCCCGAGGACGTGGCGCACGCGGTGCTGACGCTGTGCGACGACGCTGGGCGCGAGACCAACGGAGAAACCGTGGTGATCGCTGAGGGAGGCGCCCACCAATGACGTTCCGGATCGTGAACCCCGACGCGCTCGGCCGGCCGAGCGGGTGGAATCACGGCCTGCTGGCCCCGGCCGGGGGGCGGCTGCTGTTCGTGGCCGGGCAGACGGCCCCCCAGCGCGCGGGCCTCGTCGAGCAGTGGGCCGGCGCGCTCGAGCGCGTGCTGGAGGTCGTACGCGCGGCGGGTGGTGGACCCGAGCACCTCGGCCGTATGACGGTTTACATCATCGACCGGCAGACCTACCTCGCGAGCCTCAAGCCGCTCGGCGAAGTGCATCGCCGCCTCATGGGACGGCACTACCCCGCCATGACGCTGGTGGAAGTGCGGGCGCTCGTGGACGCGAACGCCGCCGTGGAGATCGAAGCCACCGCCGTGCTTCCCTGACCGATACCTCGGAGACCCTTCCGCATGCCGCTCGCACCCCAGTCCTTTTTGTACCAGCCCGACTCCCGCACCGGGATCGCGACGATTACGCTCAATCGCCCCGAACGACTCAACGCCCTGACGTTCGCCGTGTACCACGAGCTGCGCGATGCCTTCCGCGCGCTCGACACCGAGCCGGGGGTCCGGGCCGTGGTCATCACCGGCGCGGGGCGGGCCTTCTGCTCGGGCGGCGACGTCGAAGACATCATCGGCGCGCTCTTCGCCCGCGATGACGCGGGGCTGCTCGAGTTCACGCGGCTCACGTGCGATGTGATCCTGGCGATGCGGCAATGCCGGCGGCCCATCGTCGGCGCCCTGAACGGGACGGTAGCGGGCGCCGGCGCCGTCATCGCCGCGGCGTGCGACGTGCGTGTCGCCGCCGACTCGGCGAGGATCGCGTTCCTGTTCACCAAGGTCGGCCTGTCGGGGGCCGACATGGGCGCCGCCTGGCTCCTGCCCCGCATCGTCGGGCTCGCGCACGCGACCGAGCTGCTCATGACCGGCGATTTCATCGACGCCGCGACGGCGCTGCGCATCGGCCTCTACAATCGGGTCGTCGCGGCCGCTAACGTCATGGGGGAGGCCCGCGGGTTCGCCGAGAACCTGGCCCGCGGACCCTCGTTCGCGCTTGGGATCACGAAGGACGCGCTCAATCGCGAGGCGCACATGGATCTGGCCACGGCGCTCGAGGCGGAAGCGCAGGCGCAGGCGGTGTGTATGCGGAACCCCAACTTCCGCGAGGCCTACGAGGCCTTCAAGGCGAAGCGCATGCCCAAGTTCGTCTGACCGTGCCTGATTCGACAGCCGTCCGCGTCTTCCTCGCCGAATCGCACGTCGCCCTGGCGACGCGGGTGACGGAGTACGCAGCCCGCGAGATCGCCCCCCTCCCCGAGCCCGCGGACGACGCTGCCGCACGGGCCGAGGCGCGTGAGCTGCTGGCGCGGCTCGGTCAGGCGGGCTGGTTCGCGCCGATCGGCGACCTCGACCTGCGCGCGGCGTGCCTGGTGCGCGAGGCACTGGCGGCCGCCTCGCCACTCGCCGACGCCGTGTTCGCGCTGCAAGCCCTCGGCACCGTACCTATCCTCCTTGCCGGCGACCGCGAGCTCAAGGACCGCTGGGTGCCGGCGGTGCTCGCGGGCCGGGCCATGGCGTCCTTCGCGCTGACTGAGCCGGAGGCCGGCTCGGACGCGGCCGCGATCGCGACGACCGCACGCCGTGACGGCGCCGGCTACGTCCTCTCCGGAACCAAGACCTTCATCTCGAACGCGGGTATCGCGGACTTCTACACGGTGTTCGCTTCCACCGACCCGGCGCAGGGCAACAAGGGGATTTCGGCGTTCGTGGTGGCTGCGGACGCGCCGGGGCTCACGTTCGTGCGTCCCCTCGTGCTCTCGGCGCCGCACCCGCTGGGCGAGATCGCGTTCCAGGACTGTCGGGTGCCGGCCTCCAGCCGTCTCGGCGCGGAGGGCGAGGGCTTCAAGCTCGGGTTGGCGACGCTCGACCGGCTGCGTGCGACCGTCGCCGCAGCTGCGTGCGGGATGGCGGCGCGGGCGTTGCAGGAGGCCGTGGCACACGCCACCCGGCGCCGTCAGTTCGGACGCACGCTCGGCGAGTTCCAGCTGATCCAGGAGAAGCTCGCGCGGATGGCGACGGACCTCACCGCCGCCCGCCTTCTCACCTACCGCGCGGCCTGGGAGAAGGACCGCGGCGCGGAGCGGGTGACCCTCGAGGCGGCGATGGCCAAGGCCTTCGCAACCGAGGCCGCCCAGCGGATCGTGGACGACGCCGTGCAGATCCTGGGAGGCCGCGGCGTGCTCGCGTCCCACCCGGTGGACCGGCTGTACCGCGCCGTCCGGGCGCTGCGGATCTATGAGGGGACGACGGAGATCCAACACCTCATCGTGGCGGGCCAGCTCTTGAAGCAGGCGGGGGGCGCAGCATGAGGATCGTCGTGGTGGGCGGCGGGCCGGCCGGGCTCTACTTCGCCCTCCAGATGAAGCAGGCGGATCCCGCGCACCACGTCACCGTGATCGAGCGGAACCCGCTCGAGGCCACGTTCGGGTTCGGCGTCGTCTTTTCCGACGCCACGCAGGACAACCTCGCGGAAGCGGATCGCGAGACCTACGACGAGATGGTCCGGCAATTCCATCATTGGGACGACATCGACGTCCACTGCAACGGCACCGTGGTCACGTCCACCGGTCATGGCTTCAGCGGGCTGTCGCGGCGGGCGCTGCTCGCGATCCTGCGGCGGCGCGCCGATGCGCTGGGCGTGTGCCTCGACGTCGGCACGGAGGTCGCGGACGTCGGCGCGTTGCTCGGAGCCGACCTCGTGGTCGCGGCCGATGGCTTCAACAGCGTCGTGCGCGGTCAGTTCGCCGATGAGTTCAAGCCGACTCTGGATTGGCGCCCCAATCGCTACGTGTGGCTCGGCACGACCCGCCCCTTCTCCGCGTTCACGTTCTACTTCAAGCGCGATCGGCACGGCCTGTGGCGCGTCCACGCCTATCAATACGAGCCAGGGGGCTCGACGTTCATCGTGGAAGCCACGGAAGCGACCTGGCGGGCGGCGGGGATGGACCACGCCGACGAGGATGCGACGCTCGCGTTCTGCGAGGCATTGTTCCGGGAGGAGCTCGAAGGCCACCGCCTGCTCAAGAACCGCTCCCTGTGGCGCAATTTCGGCACGGTGCGGAACGACCGCTGGCACCACCGGAACGTGGTGCTGGTGGGCGACGCCGCCCACACGGCGCACTTTTCCGTGGGATCGGGCACGAAGCTCGCCATGGAGGACGCCGTCGCCCTGGCCCGCGCGCTCGCGCGCGCGCCCGCGGGCGACGTCCCTGCCGCGCTCGCGGCGTACGAGGCGGAGCGGCGACCGGCGGTCGAGAGCTTGCAGCGCGCCGCGCAGGTGAGCCTGCAGTGGTTCGAGGACACCGAGCGCTACATGGATCTTGTGCCGGTCCAGTTCGCCTTCAACCTGCTCACGCGTAGCCTGCGGATCACGCACGACAACTTGCAGCTCCGCGATCCTCAGTTCGTCGGCGAGGTGGACCGCTGGTTCGCCGCGTGGACCAGCGAGCAGAGCGGCGTGGCTGTGCCCACTAGCCCGCCCCCGCCGCCCCTCTTCACGCCGTTCCGGCTCCGCCACCTGCTCCTCGTGAACCGTGTGGTTGTGTCCCCGATGTGCCAGTACTGCGCGGTGGACGGCACGCCCAATGATTGGCACCTGGTGCACCTCGGGGCGAGAGCGCTGGGCGGCGCGGGACTCGTGTTCACGGAGATGACCGACGTCTCGCGGGAGGGCCGCATCTCGCCGGGGTGCACCGGCATGTACAAGCCGGAGCACGTGCTGGCCTGGAAGAGGATCGTGGACTTCGTCCACGCCCACAGCCAGGCCAAGATCGGGCTGCAGCTCGGCCACGCGGGCCGCAAGGGCTCGACCCGCCTCGCGTGGGACGGGATGGACGAGCCCCTCGTGGAGGGCAACTGGGAGATCATCGCCGCCTCCCCCATCGCCTACTTCCCGCACAGCCAAGTTCCCCGAGCGATGGACCGGCAGGACATGGACGCCGTGCGCGATGACTTCGTGCGGGCCGCGCGCATGGCGGAGCAGGCAGGCTTCGACATCCTCGAGATCCACTTCGCGCATGGGTATCTCCTAGCGAGCTTCATCTCCCCGCTCACGAATCACCGCACCGACGAATACGGCGGCCCGCTCGCGAACCGGATGCGGTTTCCCCTCGAGGTGTTCGATGCCGTGCGCGCCGTTTGGCCGGAGCACAAGCCGATCTCTGTGCGCATCTCGGCCGTGGACTGGGCCCCAGGTGGCACGGAACCCGCCGACGCGGTCGAGATCGCCCGGCTCCTCCGGGCGCACGGCTGCGACATCGTGGACGTATCGGCGGGGCAGACGGTGCCCGATGCGAAACCCGTCTACGGGCGCCAGTTTCAGACGCCCTTCGCCGACCGAGTGCGGCACGAAGTGGGGATTCCCACGATGGCGGTGGGCAACATTTCGTCCTACACCGACGTGAACACGATCCTGGCGGCGGGGCGCGCCGATCTCTGCGTCCTGGCGCGCGCGCACCTGTGGGATCCCTATTGGACCCGCCACGCCGCTCACGAGATGGGCCATGCGCTGGCCTGGCCGCCGCAGTATTCGACGCTCGACACCTACAAGCCGCGGTTCACGTGAGGGATGCCCGATGGCGGTGAGCTATTCCAGCTATTTGAAGCTCGATGAGCTTTTGGCGCTCCAGCAGCCCCGCTCCGCGGGCCCCGAGCACGACGAGATGCTGTTCATCGTCATCCATCAGGTGTACGAGCTGTGGTTCAAGGAAATGCTGCACGAGCTCGGCTATCTCGAGAAGATGCTGCGCGACAACGCCACGCCGCGCGCCTTGCACACATTGAAGCGCGTCCTCACGGTGCTGAAGGTGATGGTGGCGCAGATCGACGTGCTCGAGACGATGACGCCGCTCGAGTTCCTGTCGTTCCGCGACCGGCTCGAGTCCGGGAGCGGGTTCCAGTCGTTCCAGTTTCGAGAGCTCGAATTCGTCCTCGGCACGAAGAGCCCCGCCGCCGTCGCGCGCTACCCCGAGGGAAGCGAGGCCCGGCGCCGGCTCGAGGCCAGGTATCGTGAGTCGACGCTGTGGGACGCCTTTCTCGCCTATCTCACGCGGAACCAGTACGCCGTGCCGGCACCGCTGCTCGCTCGAGACGTGACGCGTCCGCCGGAGCAATCGCGCGAGCTGCAGCAGGTCTTGATCGCGGTCTACCGGACGAACCCCGCTGTGGCGTCGGTGTGCGAGCGGTTGGTTGACCTCGACGAGGGGATCATGGAGTGGCGGTATCGGCACGTGAAGATGGTGCAGCGCACCATCGGCACGAAGCCGGGCACCGGCGGATCCGCCGGTGCCGAATACCTCGAGACGACCCTGAACAAGCCCGCCTTCCCCGACCTCTGGGCGATCCGCACGGAGCTGTGACGAGGTGACGCCGGAGGCGCTGTACGCGAGCCCGAACGCCCTCGCGCCGCATTACTGCCGCTTTCGTGTCGCGGAGCGAATGCTCTTGACCGGCCACTCGCATCAGGCGTGGCCGGACGTCGGCCTCGAGGCCCAGCAGCGCGCCTGGCTCGACGCAGCCGAGTACGCGGACGACAAGTGGACGCAGGCCTTCGCCATGGCGGATCGGGTACGGCGCGGCTTCGCGCGGCTGCTCGACGACTCGGACGGCGCCATCGCCCTGGGGGCGAACACGCACGAGCTGGTCGTGCGCTGGCTCTCCGCCCTGCCCCTCGGCCGACGACCCCGCCTCGTGACGACCAGCGGAGAGTTTCACACTGTCCGCCGCCAGCTCGACCGCCTCGCCGAGGAAGGGATCGCGGTCGTCAAGCTGTCCTCGCTTCCGGCCGCGACGCTCGCCGAGCGGCTCGCCCGGACCGTGGACGACCGCACGGCGGCCGTGCTCGTCTCGGCCGTGCTGTACGAAAACGCCCACATCGTGCCCGACCTGGCCCGCGTACTCACGGCGTGCCGCTCGGCGGGCGCGGAGCTGCTGGTGGACGCCTATCACGCGCTCGGGGTCGTGCCGTTCTCGCTCCGGCGAGACGGGTTAGCGGACGCGTTCGTGGTCGGCGGCGGCTACAAGTATTGCCAGCTGGGCGAAGGCAATTGCTTCCTGCGCATCCCCCATGACTGCGTGCTGCGACCCGTGATCACCGGGTGGTTCGCCGAGTTCGATGCGCTCGCTGCAGGCGATCCGGCGACTCCGGTCGCGTACGGCCCGGGCGCAGCTCGGTTCGCGGGCGCGACCTATGATCCGACCAGCCATTACCGCGCCGCGCGCGTGTTCGACTTCTTCGAGGAACAGGAGCTGACATCGGAGTTCTTGCGACGGGTGAGTCAGCACCAGGTGGGGCTCCTGGCACGCTCGTTCGACGCGCTCGACGCCGACCCGCGGGTCATTGGGCGGGACCGAGCCGTGACGCTGCCGGACCTCGGAGGGTTCCTCGCGCTCCAGTCCGCCCGGGCGGCAGAGCTGTGTCGCCGGTTGCGAGACCGCGGCGTCCTGACCGACTACCGGGCGGACGTGCTGCGACTGGGTCCCGCTCCATATCTGTCGGATGCGCAACTCCGCGACACAATCCAGGCGCTGGGAACGGTGATCGGAGAGCTCGGGACGCGTTAGCGCCTGTCGCGGAAAAAATCCTGCAGCAAGCGGCCACACGCTTCTTCTTCCACGCCACCGATCACCTCCACCCGATGATTCAAGCCGGGGTTCCGCACCAGATCCCCTACACTCCCCGCCATGCCCGCCTTCGGGTCGTAGGCCCCGAACACCAGCCGGGCGACTTTTGCGAGCACGATCGCTCCGGCACACTGCGCGCACGGCTCGAGCGTGACATACAGCGTGCAATCAGTGAGACGGTCGGTCTGGAGGTTCCGGAGCGCCTCCTGCAGCGCAAGCAGCTCGGCGTGGGCGGTGGGGTCGCGCCGAGCGACGGTTTCGTTGTGCGCGTGCGCGACGACCGCGCCGTCCCGAAACACCGCGGCGCCCACCGGGACTTCCCCGGCGGACGCCGCCCGGCGGGCCTCTTCCAGCGCCACCTCCATGCCGGACAGGTCGGCGGGGGAAAGGGGGCGGGGCCGCTTCCCGCTTCCCGCATCCCGCCTCCCGGCGTTATGCACGCGCCGGTTCTGCGGTCGCCGCGGTGGGAATGCGTTCGAAGACGAGCTGCGTTCCGTTCTTCGCCCGGTCGACCCGCACCCGGTCCCCATCCGCGTACTGTCCCTCGAGCACGGCCATCGCGAGCGGGTTCTGCACCAGGCGCTGGATGGCGCGCTTCAAGGGCCGAGCCCCGTACACGGGATCGTAGCCCTCCGCCACGATCAGTTGCTTCGCGGCAGGCGTCACCTCGAGGGTGAGCTTGCGATCGGCCATCAGCCGCGCGAACCGGACGATCTGCAGATCCACGATCTTGGCGATGTCCTCGCTCGAGAGCGGCCGGAAGATGATCGTGTCGTCCACGCGGTTCAGGAACTCGGGCCGGAACGTGTGGCGTAGCAGCTCGAGGACCTTGGTCTCCACCTGCTCCCAATTCTCGGTGCCCATCTCGAGGATGTACTGCGACCCGAGGTTCGACGTCATGATCAGCACCGTGTTCCGGAAGTCCACCGTCCGCCCCTGCGAGTCGGTGAGGCGCCCGTCGTCGAGGATCTGCAGCAGCAGGTTGAAGACGTCGGGGTGCGCCTTTTCGATCTCGTCGAACAACACCACGGCGTACGGCCGCCGGCGGATGGCTTCGGTGAGCTGGCCGCCCTCCTCATAGCCGACGTACCCCGGGGGCGCGCCGATCATGCGTGCCACGGCGTGCTTCTCCATGTACTCCGACATGTCGAGCCGTACCAAGGCCTTTTCGTCGTCGAACAGGAACTCGGCGAGGGCCCGCGCGGTCTCGGTCTTGCCTACGCCCGTGGGGCCGAGGAAGATGAACGAGCCGGTGGGCCGGTTCGGGTCTTGCAGCCCGGCGCGCGCCCGGCGCACCGCGTTGGCGACGGCCGCGAGCGCCTCCGGCTGCCCGATCACCCGCCGCCCCAGCTCGGCCTCGAGCCGAGTGAGCCGCTCGCGCTCCGATTCGAGCATCTTCGTCACCGGAATCCCCGTCCACTTGCCCACGATCTCGGCGATATCATCGGCGTCGACCTCCTCCTTCAAGTACTTCCCCTTCTTCTGGATCTGGGCGAGGCGCTTGTCGGTCTCGGCGATCTCCTTCTCGAGCGCCGGGAGCCGGCCGTAGGTGATCTCGGCGGCCTTCTGCAGGTCGCCGCGACGCGTCGCCTGGTCGGCCTCGGTCCGGAGCTGTTCGAGTTGCGCCTTCTTTGCCTGCAACCCCCCGATGGCCTCCTTCTCCGCCTGCCACTGTGCCTTCATCACCTTGGACTGCTCGCGCAGCTGGGCGAGCTCTTGCTCGACCTTCGCCCGGCGCTCCTTGGACGCCTTGTCCTTCTCCCGGGCGAGCGCCGCAAGCTCGATCTCGTGCTGCACGATCTTGCGCTCCACTTCGTCGATCTCCTGCGGCAGGGAGTCGATCTCGATGCGCAGGCGGCTCGCCGCCTCGTCTACCAAGTCGATCGCCTTGTCGGGGAGGAAGCGGTCGCCGATGTAGCGATGGGAGAGGGTGGCTGCCGCCACCAAGGCGGTATCGGTGATCCGTACGCCGTGGTGCACTTCATACCGCTCCTTGAGCCCACGCAGAATGGCGATGGTATCCTCGACCGACGGCTCGCCCACGAACACGGGCTGGAACCGCCGCTCGAGCGCCGCGTCCTTCTCGATGTGCTTGCGGTATTCGTCGAGCGTCGTCGCACCCACGACATGCAGCTCGCCCCGCGCCAGCGCAGGCTTCAGCATGTTGGATGCGTCCATGGCGCCTTCGGCGGCGCCCGCACCCACCAGCGTGTGCAGCTCATCGATGAAGACGATGTACCTGCCCTCCGCACTCGTAACCTCCTTGAGCACGGCCTTGAGCCGGTCCTCGAACTCACCGCGATACTTGGTCCCCGCGATCAGGGAGCCCAGGTCGAGCGCCACGAGATGCTTGTTGCGGAGCGAATCGGGCACGTCGCCGTTGACGATGCGCTGGGCGAGCCCCTCGACGATCGCGGTCTTGCCGACGCCGGGCTCGCCGATCAGCACGGGGTTGTTCTTGGTCCGCCGCGACAGTACCTGCATCACGCGGCGAATCTCCTCGTCCCGGCCGATCACGGGATCGAGCTTGCCTTTGCGGGCCTGCTCCGTGAGGTCGCGCGTGAAGCGCTCGAGCGCTTGATACTTCTGCTCGGGCTCCTGGTCGGTCACCCGGTGCGTGCCTCGCACCCCCTGGAGCGCCGCCAGTAACTCGGCGCGATCCACACCTGCGGCGGAGAGGAGCTGCGTCGCCGTGGCACTCTTCTGCTCCATCAGGGCAAGCAGGAGATGCTCGGTCGAGACGTACGCGTCCCCGAGCGCCTTCGCCTCCTCGTCCGCCCGGTCGAGCGCGCGCGACACCTCGCGCGACAGGGTAGGCTCGGCCGAGCCTCCCGACTGCTTCGGGAACCGCTCGATCTCTCGCTCCGTCTCGGCCGTGAGCTGGGCGACGTTCAGCCCCGACTTCTGCAGCAGCGGCACGACAATGCCGTCATCCTGGGAGAGCAGGGCGTGGAACAGGTGGGCGTCGTTGATGACCGGGTTGCCGCGCGCGCGCGCCAGCGCGCCGGCTTGCTGCAGCGCCTCCGCGGCCTTCACGGTCAAGCGTTCGGGTCTGATCATAGTCGTCTATTGAGGGTCGCCAGCCCCGAGGGCAACGTCCGTGCCGAGGAAAGATGCCGTTTTGGCAGAGAAGCAAGAAAGCGTAGCACAAAGACGTAGCACAAAAACGTTCGCTCACGCCCCTATGCTACGTCTCTGTGATACGTCTCTCTAATCTTTACTTGACGACTATTTTCCTGGTGAATCGCTTCCCGTCGATGACCAGCTGGTAGATGTACACGCCGGACGCCGCCGGCTTCCCGGTGTTGGCCACGAACCCGTCCCAGTATGCGCTATAGGCGCAGCCCAGAGCCGTCGGGCAGCTGAGCGCCAGGCTGTCGAGCGGTTTGTCGGTGCCCCGAAGAATCGGGATCGCCACGAGCTGGGCGAGCACGTTGAAAATCCGCAACGACACAACCGGCCGGTGACCCCTGAGAAACAATTCCCCGCTGACCCTAAAGGGGATCGTCGTCGCCGGCTTGAACGGACTCGAGCGATTCTGCTGGGGCTCGATCATGGGGCGCGGGGTCTGTCCCACTGCCGGCCGCGATCCCCCTTCCACCCCCGCCACCCAAAGCCCGAGTCCCAGTACGGCCCAGGCGTGCCGCCTCATCTACCACTCCTCTGCGAACGAGAAATGAGTCTCGACGAGTCTCCTTGGTCGCTGGTAACCGTGCTTCCAGGGCGCCGACTCAAACCTACGAGCCGCCTTTCCCGGCTGTCAACCTCGCCAGCACGCGAGCGTCGCCCGTGCGGCGGGTGACGCCGCGCCGATCCGCCCATTCGAGCAGCGGGATCAAGTACTTGCGGGTGAGCCCGAAGCGATCCCGCAGCTCCGCCGGGGTGGCCGAGCCGAGCTCGGCGAGCGCGGCCTCGAGCGCGACGCGGAACTCCCCGAGCGCCCCCTTGGCCGCGTACCGCTCGGTGTCGACCGGCTCCGCGGTGCCGTCCCGCGCGAGGTGCGAGAGCAGCGCGCGCACTGGTGAGTCCGGAAACTCGCGCTCCAGCTCGCCCACGGTGGGGACTTGCCACCGTGCCTCGGCGAGACGCCGCGCGAGCTTCTCCCGGGCGTCGCTCGCACGGGGATCGAGCGCCGCACCCCAAGCGGGGAGGCGCGCCGTGCTGCCCGCCACCACGAACCGGCCGTCGCGCGCGCCCTGCTCCAGCACGGCGTCGATCACGACGGGCGGAGGCGCCGGCGCCCCCGCCGCCGCCCGGAGGGCCTGCAGCGACATCCCCGGATCGAGCGGATGCTCCTCGTGGTAGCGCCGCAGCACCTCCGCCAACCGTGTTGCTTCGGCCGCCACCGCGTCCCGCAACACGACGGTGTCTCCCACAAGCAGCAACCGCTTCGCTGCCGCGGCTATCATGGCGGTCACACGACCGGGCGGCACGCCCACCCGCACCGCCAGCGTGTCGACAGCGAGGCCGGCGAGGCCAGCCTCCGTGGCAAAGACGTCGAGCCGGGCCTCCGGCGCCTGGTCGGCAGCGAGCCGGCGCCGCCGCAGCCGGGTGCGCGGCGGTGCGAACGGGTCGAGCACGACGCCCCCGCCGATCGTGGTGACCGGCGAGAACGAGCGGAGCACGAACCGATCGCCGCCGCGCGCCACCAGGGGGGCTTCGAGCATCAGGCGCGCCAGGCCCCGCTCACCCGGCGCGATCGCGCGCGTCTGCACCACACGGGCGAGGACGGCGGCAGCCCCGAGGTGCACGCGCACGCGCGTCCGGGACGCAATCGGCTTCCGGGCGGCCGCGAGCAGCTCCACGGCCGCGTCGATCAGGGTCGTGGCCTCCCAGCCGGGACCGGTGACCGCCACGTCGCCGCGCGCCAGCTCGCCCTTGTCCACCCCGACGAGCGCCAGCGCCGTGCGCCGTCCCGGCACGGCGCGCTCGGCAGCGTCGCCGTGGACCTCGATCGAGCGCACCCGGACCTCGCGGCCGAGCGGCAACAGCCGTACGCCGTCCCCGACCGCCACCGTACCGCTCCAGGTCGAGCCGGTCACCACCGTGCCGGCCCCGGCCACCGCGAACACGCGGTCGATGGGGAGCCGGAAGAGATCGTCGGCGGGCCGTTCGTCGAGGTCCTGCGCCACCCGGTGCAGCGCGGCGCGCAGCTCGTCCAGCCCCTCTCCCGTCACCGCCGACGTGGCGACCGGGGGCTCCCAGCGCACGCGACTGGCGGCGAGGCGGGCGGTGACCTCGCTCCGTACCAGGTCGAGCCAATCCGCCTCCACCAGATCCCGCTTCGCGATCACGGGGATGCCGCGCCGCACGCCGAGCAACTCCACGATGGCGAGGTGCTCCTCGGTCTGCGGCATCAGGCCTTCATCGGCGGCGATGACGAGCACGGCGACGTCGATGCCGGTCGCGCCCGCCAGCATGTTGCGCACGAACCCTTCGTGCCCGGGGACATCCACCACGCTCGCCTCGATGTCCCCGCCGAGGGGGAGCGGCGCGAACCCCAGGTCGATGGTGATGCCCCGGCGCTTTTCCTCCTCCCAGCGGTCGGTGTCGACCCCGGTCAGCGCCTTCACCAGGGCCGTCTTGCCGTGGTCGATATGACCAGCGGTGCCGATTACGAAGCGGCGGAGGGGACGGGAGTGGGGTTGGGGAGTACCCACGCGCGACGCTCCCAGAAATCCAGGGCGGAAAGCGGGCCGGCCTCGCCCAGGTGATAGCGGACGAAGCGGGCGACGAGGCGGCGATGAGCCGCGGTATGCGCCGCGTCGAGACGAGGCAGCTCCGCCCCGGGCTCGTTCAGCGCCAGGAGATCGCGGTACGCTTGCCGCGGCAGGCGGGCGGGCGGTTGGGCGGCAGCCGGGGCGCAGCGCGGGCAGAGCGCGCCGCCCTCCGCCACGCTGAACGCCACCGGCGCATCGCCCGCCGGCTCGATCGCCGTGCCATCGCGCACGCATGCGGTGAGCGCCGGCTCGAAGCCGAGCACCGCGACCAGGAGCCACAGCGCCCGCAGGGCGGTGCTATCGGCGCGCTCGGAGGGCGTCGCTTCCAGGGCATCGAGCGCGGCGGTGAGCGTGTCGTAGGCCTGGGGAAGCGCGGCCGGCGGCGCCATCTTGAG
>DATHGL010000337.1:0-3710 GCA_035317625.1 Gemmatimonadales bacterium
CGACGCCGGCATTTCCGGGGCAAAAAGGCTTCGTGGGCGGCTCGATGGGGGACGACGCGGTGATCATCGAGGGTGCCCGACACGACTCGGCGCTGCAGCGCGCGTCGCTCTACTCCACCGTGCACGGCGCCGGTCGCGTGATGTCGCGCACCGACGCGCGCGGCAAAGTGAACCGCAAAACGGGCGAGCTGATCCGGCCGGGGAAAGTGACGTGGGACATGCTGCGCGCATGGGTGGGCGGGAAGGGAGTGATCCTGCGCGGCGGCGGGCTGGACGAGTCGCCGCACGCGTACCGCCGCCTGCCGGACGTGCTCGCCGCGCAGGGAGAGACGGTCACGGTGCTCCACACGCTCACGCCGCTGATCGTCGTGATGGCCGGTGAGAAGGAATTCGATCCGTACAGGGACTGATGCGCGTCATGACACTCACCCACATGCGGCGCAGCCGCGCGGACTAAGCCCATGACTCAGCCGTCGTCTTACCCCTACGCCACCCACCTCAACGTCCACTACGCGCCGCTCGAGCGCATCGACGTCCAGCAGCTCGTGGATGCGTGCACCGACCCGTGGTACAACCAGACGCTGTGCCGTGTCAACGAGTCGGTTGTGCGGCTCGGCGTGGTGCGGGGCGAGTATCATTGGCACAAGCACGACGCCGAGGACGAGTTCTTCTACGTCGTGGAGGGGCGGTTCTTCATTGACCTCGAGGAGCGAACGGTGGAGCTCGGACCGCGGCAGGGTTTGGTCGTTCCGAAAGGCGTACGGCATCGCCCGCGCGCCCCCGAGCGCACCGTCGTTCTCATGGTCGAGACGGCATCGATCGTCCCCACCGGTACCTGACGTGGCTAACGCGTGGCCGCGTCGTACACCAGCCGGGACAGGTCCGCCACGAGGTTGTGGGCGATGCTGTCCTCCTTGATGCCGCCCGTGAGCACCACCAGCACGTAACTCCCCCCGCGCGCCGGGTACACGACGGCGGCGTCGTGGTAGACGACTTCTCCGATCCATCCGGTCTTGTGCGCCACCCGCGTCGCCGGGGGCACGCCCGCGGGGATCCCTTCGTTGAACTCCTGCCGGCCGAGGATCGCCAGCATGGAGTCGCACGCCGCGCGGCTCGCCGCACGCCCTCGGGCAACCGCTCCGAGCAGCACGCCCAGGTCGCGGGCGGTGGTGGTGTTGTTGAGTCCCGCCCGGTACGCCTTGCCGTCTTCGACGCCGCGGAGCACCTGGATCGACCAGGCGCCGAGCGCGCGGGCGGTGCCCTGAGCGCGTCCGGCGCCGACCCGCTCGATCAGGATGTTGGTCGCGAGGTTCGAAGAGCGGGTAATCATGAGATCGAGCAGCTCACGCACCGACGCCTTCCCGCCGACGCGCGCGTACAGCGTCGAATCCGAGTCGTCCTCCTTGCCTACGGAAAACGGCGACCCGTCTACGAGCGACGGGAAGCTCGTGTGTACGGTGAGCGAGTCGTCGAGGCCGACCTGCCCGGCGTCCGCGTCCCGAAACAGCTGGATCATCACCGGGACCTTCATCGTGCTCGCGGCGTGGAGCCGCAGGTTCGCCGCGATGAGGATCGAATCGGGACGCGCGAGATGCCGGTAGTACAGACCGACGGCCGGGGCCGGGGCCGGGGCCCGCGCGATCCGCGCCTCGAGCCGGTCGCGCAGCGTGCCCTGTTGACCTGCGGCCGGGCCCGACGTACCCGGCGCCAGGACGACGAGGAGCAAGCAGTGGCGGAGCATGGACCGAAGAATATGCGCTAACTTGCGCTCTCGTGATCCACGTCGCCCTGCTCCGAGGCATCAATGTCGGCGGCCGCAAGCCGGTCTCCATGGCGGACCTGCGCGATCTCCTCAGGCACCTCGGCCTCGGGGACGTCCGGTCGCTCTTGCAAAGCGGGAATCTTGTTTTCGGCGTGAACGGTCGAACGCCCGCTCGGCTGGAACGCTTGCTGGAGGAAACGACCGCTACACGCCTCGGCCTTGAAACGGATTTCTTCGTCCGCACGGCCAAGGAGTGGAAGGGCGTCGTCGCGCACAATCCCTTCCCCAAGGAAGCCGCGCGCGATCCCGGCCATCTGGTCGTGATGTTTCTCAAGGACGCTCCCAGCGTCACGGGCGTGAAGGCGCTCCAGCAGGCCATCACGGGCCCCGAAGTCGTTGCCCCTGGGGGCAAACACCTCTACATCGTGTACCCGAACGGGATCGGCCGCTCGCGCTTGACGAACGCTCTCATCGACAAGCAGCTTGGCACACGCGGTACGGGGCGTAACTGGAACACGGTCCTGAAACTCGCAAGGCTCACGACGGCGTGATGCCCAAGCGAATCCCGCTGACCCTGACGACGGTGCGCCGCCTGGCCTTGGCGCTTCCGGGCGTCGAGGAAGGACCGTGTTACGGAACCCCGGGGTTCCGCGTGCGCGGAAAGTTTCTCGCGCGTCTGTGGGAGGATGGCGAGACACTCGTGGTCAAATGCGGTGATGACGAGCGCGACTTTCGCATGCAGGCCGACCCCAAGACGTTCTTCACGACCGATCACTATCGCGGCTATCCCACCGTTCTGGTCCGTCTGACCCGGGTCCGCGCCATTGACCTCCGCGAGATACTCGAGCAAGCGTGGCGTCGGAGCGCGCCCAAGCGCCTGATTGCCGAGTACGAGAAGCGACGCTCCCCGCGGCCATCGGGGCGATCGCGATTTGATTAAATTGGAGCCGTGAGCGAGTTCGTCTTCGGTACGCATAACGCTGCTTTCGTGCAGGTCATGTACGAGCAATACCTGCGCGACCCCGCCTCGGTCGGAGACGAATGGCGGCAGTTGTTCGATAACGGGAGACTCGCGGAACTTCCGGTGATTCCCACGAACCGCTCCGAAGTCCTGGGGAGAGGGGAGACGGGAGAGGTACCCTCCGTAGCACCGCCAAGTACCTCTCCCGTCTCCCGGCTCCCGGCTCCCGGCCTCACCCCGATCACCGGTCCCGCCGCCCGCCTCGTGCAGAACATGACGGACTCCCTCTCCGTCCCGACCGCGACCTCGTTCCGCGAGATCGCCGTCGACGTGCTGGACGCGCGGCGCCGAGACCTGAACGCGCAGCTCGCGCCCGCGGGCAAGAAAATCTCCTACACCCACCTGATCGGATACGCCATCGCCCGGGCGGCGCGCGAGCTCCCGGTCATGACAACCGCCTTCCAGGACGTCGACGGCAAGCCACACCGCTTCGATCCGCATGGGGTGAACCTCGGCCTGGCTGTGGACGTGGAGAAGAAGGGCGGAAGCCACGCGCTGGTTGTCCCCGTCATCAAGCACGCCGAGGGCATGGACTTCGCCACCTTCCACGCGACGTACGAGGCGCTGGTCGAGCGGGCGCGCACCAACAAACTCGTCCCCGACGACTTCGCGGGCGCGACGATCACGCTGACGAACCCCGGCACCATCGGCACGGTCGCCTCCGTACCGCGCCTCATGAAAGGTCAAGGCTCGATCATCGCGACGGGCGCGATCCGGACGATCGGGGGAGGCGGCGCGAAGGTCATGACGATCACGTCGACCTACGATCACCGGATCATCCAGGGGGCGGAATCGGGACTCTTCCTGCGACGGCTCGATGGCCTGCTTCAGGGCGAGGAAAACTTCTACGGGGCGGTGTTTGAGAGTCTCGGACTACAAGGGAGAGGGGAGAAGGGAGAGGTACTCTCCCTAGCACCGTCACGTCCC
>DATHGL010000338.1:0-5950 GCA_035317625.1 Gemmatimonadales bacterium
GATGCACGAGCCGACGTCGCCGCGGCGGATCAGCTCGCCCAGCGCCCTGCCGGGACCGAGGAGGTGCTCCTGGCCGAGGAATTCCTCGAGGCTCGCCGGGCGCATGCGGGCGGCGAGGGGCTCACCACTACCCCCCCTACCGCTCCCCTGGAAGAGCGTGGGCTCAGACACGGGAGAGGGGAAACGGGAAACGGGAAACGTGCTGCGCGAAAACGCATCCGGTCCGCAACACACTGGTACCGAGGACTCCATGACGCGGTTCTATCTTCGCTCGATGCGGCAACTCGAGTCCTTGGATGCCTGGCGTGCGGCGCAGGAGCTCGCCGAAACAGCGTATCGGCTGACGATGACATCTCCGCTCGACAAACACTTCGCACTGATGGATCAGATACGACGAGCTGCGGTGTCGATCCCGGCGAACATGGCGGAGGGATACGCCCTGAGCACCACGGAGCAATTCATTCGGTGCTTGAGGATCTCGCTCGGGTCTGCCGCCGAGTTGCGAACTCATCTCGACCTCGTTCGACGCCTCGAGCTCGCCGAGCAGGAGACCACGGCACAGGTAATCAGCTTGTGCACGAGAGTGATCTCCCTGGTGGTCGGCCTGCTTCGCAAGCTCGGGCAGCGCAGTCGTTCACGTTTCCCGTTTCCCGTTTCTCGTTTCCCGACTACGAGACGTGATCCAGTATCTGTTTCGTGAGATAGAACGCCGCTGCTCCCGCAAAGAACGCCGCCGGCAGCTTCCACCCGCGCTTCCCTTGGAATTCGGGGACCAGGTTCGACGCGGCTACGTAAATCGTCACACCCGCCGAAAGGGCGAGCCCATGGAGGACCAGGAATCCCACGCGATCGGTCAGCAACACACCCGCCACAGTCGCCCCCCCGAGCAGCGCGGCGGCGGCGATCGCCTGCCGGCCCGTCCGCCCCTCCGCCACCATCAGGCTCGAGATCGTCACCCCTTCGGGCAGCTTGTGCAGGAAGATGGCGATGAACACCATCGTCCCGAGGGTGGGGCTTACCAGAAACGCGCTCGCGATGGCCACCCCGTCAAAGAAGGTATGCAACAGCAGGCCGACCAGCGCCGACGTGCCCGCCAGCCGGTGTACGGCGTGGGTTTCCTCGCCGAAGTGGAAGTGCGGCGTCAGGGTGTGCTGCGTGAGGTGCACCGCCAGGTACCCGGCCAGCACCAGCGCCGGCGCTGCGGTCCCCGACCGCTTGAATGCCTCGGGCAGCACCTCCAGCAACGCGACGGCCAGCATGAAGCCGGCGCCGAACGCGAGGAAGTGCTCGATCAGCGCCAGCTCGCGCGCCGCGCGCCGCGTCACCGCGAGCGCCCCGACGACGTTGCCGAGCGCCGCCACGAGGGCGTACCCGAGCGCGCTAGACACGGGAGAGCAGATAGTCGCGCGTGTTGCGCGTCGGATCGTCGAGCACCTCCGCGAGCAGCCGCTCGAGCGTCTTCCCCACCTCCGCCCCGGGGCGCACGCCCGCGGCGAGGAGATCGTCGCCCTTCACCGCCAGGTCTTTCACGGTCAGGGGGTCCTTCGCGGCGCGGATGGAGGACACGACCTTGGGGAGAAGGGAGAGGGGAGCAGTACGCACCGGTGGCAGAGTGAGCAGGTCGTCCGCGTACGTACCTACCTCCGATAGCCAGCGGCGCACGTCGGAAAGATGCGTTGGGTCCGGATACTTTTCGCGCCACTGGCCGATCGCCCGTCCCCGCTCGATATCCTTGTTGGAGGCCTTGAGCCGGGTGAGCAGCGACGCAGGGTCCGACGCGAGCCAGGCCGTGATCAGGACGGGGTCGCGCCGCAGTTTGTCCACCTCGCCCATCGACCCTCTCCCCTCTCCCCTCTCCCTGATCTCCGGAAGCCAGATCCTCGCCGCCCCAACGTCGATCCACAGCGCGACCAGTTTCGACACCCGGCCCGCGGACGTGATCCCCTTGAACCATTCGTCCCGCACCCGCTCGGCCGAGAGCTGGGGCAACCCCTGCGCGTTGGCCTTCGCGGCTTCGAGGGTCCGTGGGTGGATCCGGAACCCGAACCGTGCGCTGAAGCGCAACGCCCGCAGGATCCGCAGATAGTCCTCCTGAAACCGCCAGTTGGGGTCGCCCACCGAGCGGATCAGCTTGCCGGTGAGGTCGTCGGCGCCGTGGAATGGATCGCGCCACTCGTGCCGGAGCGGGTGGTACGCGATCGCGTTGATCGTGAAGTCGCGCCGGGCGAGGTCATCCATCAGCGACACGCCGAACGCCACCACCGCGTGCCGGCCGTCGGTCGTGATGTCCTTTCGAAACGTGGTGACCTCGTGCGCCCGGTTGTCCCGGTCGAGCACGGCGACGGTGCCGTGCTCGATCCCCACGGGCACGGTACGCTTGAACACCCGCTGCACCTCGGCGGGCGGCGCCGCGGTCGTGAGGTCGAAGTCGTGGTTCTCGAGCCCGAGCAGGTTGTCGCGGATCGCGCCGCCCACACACCAGGTCTCGAAGCCCGAGGCTTCGAGTTTCTTGGCGATCGCGAGCACCGTGTTGGGAATGGGAAGGCGGGCAGGAAAGCCCATGCCGGGCCCTAACCCTCGAGGATCACGGCGGCCGCCGCCACGCCTGCGCTGTGCGACAGGGTGACGTGCACCCGCTTCACGCCCTGCGCGCGCGCTCGCTCCGCCGCCGGCCCGCTCAGCTCGAGCGTGGGCGCGCCGCCGTCCGTCTTCCCTACCTCCACCTGGAGGAACGACACGCCCTGGCTCCACCCGGTCCCCAGCGCTTTGAAACAGGCCTCCTTGGCCGCGAAGCGGGCGGCGAGCGCGTCGGCCTTGTCCGCGCGCTCGGCGCAGGCGCGCCGCTCGGCGACCGTGAACACCCGCTCCTCGAAGCTCCGGGGTTCCGCGGCCAGCAGCTCCCGCACCTTCGCCGTGTCCACCACATCGAGGCCGATGCCGAGAATCACCGCGTGCCCCCGCTCACCCGCACAGCACGCTCCCGTCGTTCACGTTGAGGATCTCCCCCGTGATGTGGCGTGCCAGATCCGAGCACAGAAACACGATCGGACCCGCGCAATCCTCGGCACTCGCCAGCCGCCCCAGCGGAATCGTGCGCTCGATCTCCCGCCGTCCGGCTCCCGCCTCCCTGGCGTAGGGCTGCTCGCTCATCTCCGTATCGACCCATCCCGGCGCGACGCTGTTCACGTTGATCTGACGAGGGGCGAGCTCGATCGCGAGCGATTTGGTGAAGGCGATGACCGCACCCTTGGTCGCGGCGTAATCCGCATGGAACGCCTCGCCGCGTTGCCCGGCCGTGGACGACACGAGAACGATCTTGGCCCCGTCGGGGAGCCGCGGAATGGCGGCGCGGCACACGTACAGCACGCTGTCGAGGTTGACGCGCATCGTGCCGTCCCACTGCGCATCGGTCAGCTGCGCGACGGGCGCGTCGTCGGCAGGCCAGATGCCATGATTGACGATCAGGATGTCGAGCCCGCCGAGCGCCTGCGCGGCCTCATGCACGGCGCGCATGGCGGCGGTGGGATCACCCAGGTCCCCGGACACACTGACCGCCCGACCGCCGGACCGCCCGACCGCGCGAATCGTCTCCTCCGCATCCGCCGTCCGGCTGCGATATCCGACGGCGACGCCGGCGCCCGCGCGCGCCAGCAGCAGCGCCGTCGCCCGTCCGATGCCGCGGCCCCCGCCCGTCACGAACGCGCGCTTTCCCGAGAGATCGATCACCGCTCCACATCACGTTCCGAGTTCATGTCTTCAGACGCTCCTCGACCATTTCGCAGATCAGATGCTCGACGGCGAGATGGATCTCCTGGATCCTCGCGGTGTCGTGCGAGGGAACGATCAGCACGAGGTCGGCCAGGTCCTTGAGCGGGCCCCCAGACTTGCCGAGGAACGCCACCACCGACACGCCGTGGGCCTTGGCGGTCTGCCCGGCGCGAATCACGTTCGGGCTCTCGCCGCTGGTCGAGTGGAGCGACAGGATGTCGCCCGGCCGGCCGAGCGCCTCCACTTGGCGCGCGAACACTTCGTCGAACCCCATGTCGTTGGCGCACGCCGTGAGCAGCGACGTGTCGGTCGTGAGCGCCACCGCGCGGCGCGGGGGGCGGTTGGATCGGTACCGCACCACGTACTCGGCGGCCAGATGCTGGGCATCGGCCGCGCTGCCTCCGTTGCCCGCAAAGAGCAGGGTGCCGCCGGCACCGAGCGTCGCGCTGTACGCGTCCGCGATCGCCGCGATCGTCTCGGCGTGGTCCTGCGCGACTTGCGTCGCCAGCGCCGCCAGAGCGACGAGCCCGGCGCGGGCCTGCTCGACGGACGTCACCCGACGACCGCCTGCGCCAGCGCCCGGAGATGCGCTGCCGCGCCCGCCGCGCCGAGCTCCTCCACCGCCGTCCCCACGACCACGAAGTCGGCGCCCGCAGTGCGCGCCGCCCGTACCTGTTCGGGGCTGCGGATGCCACCTCCCACGAACAGCGGGAGACCCGGCACCGCGGCGCGGCACGCCCGAACCACGGTCGCGTCCACGGGGTGCGGCGCACCGCTCCCGGCGTCGAGATAGATCGCCTGCATGCCGATGAGTCGCGCCGCCGTGGCGTGCGTCGCCGCGAGCTCGGGCTTGTCGGCCGGCAGCGGGCGCGTCTGGCTCACCGCTTCCACGCTCGTGACCCGCCCACCGTCCACCAGGATGTACCCGGTCGAGAGCGTCGGCACCGCGTGGCGGGTCAGGAACGGTACGGCGCGCACGTGCTCCTCGATCAAGTACTGGGCGTTCCGGCCGGAGATGAGCGACAGGAAGAGGATCAGGTCGACCTCCGCGGTGAGCTGCAGCGCGGACCCGGGGAACAGCACCACCGGCAGGCCGGACGACGCCTCCCGGATCGCCCGCGCCACGAGCTCGGTGTCCTGGGTCCCGTCGAACGACGAGCCGATCAGGAGCCCCGCCGCGCCCGCGTCCCGCGCCGCGCGCGCCACCTCGGCCGCCTGGCGCGGCGCGGTGCGGCTCGGATCCACGAGCACCAGCAGTCCAGGACGCCGCTCGAGCAGGCCCCCCCCTCCCCGGTTCACGGCCCGCCCTCGGCGACGCGCTCGGCGAGCGCGGCCAGCCCGGCGACGTCTGCTTCCGCCTGGGCCTCGAACGCATAGGTGATGAAGGCGTCCGCCGCGAGCAGATCGAGCGCCAGCTCCCGCCCGCCCTCCGGCTGTCCCGCGACCCGCGCCAGCACCTCCCGGCCGAGGTCCGCCAGGTGGTCGGGCAGAGGCAGGTCGGCGTCGGTCACCGCCGCCGCCAGGTGGGCCCGCAGGGCGTCGGGCGGCAGCGGACGCCGCGCGTCGAGCCAGGCGAGCAATTGGCGGCCAGTCATCGCCGGAGCAGTCGCGTCACGATCGCGGCGACCTGGGCCCGCGCCTCGCCCAGTTTCGCGGGATCGCCCGCGCCGGCGGAGGCGAAGTGCGGTCGGCCGCCGCCTTTGCCCCCGCTCACAGCCGCGATCGCCATCGCGATCTCGCCCGCCTTCACGCCCTGCTGCACCAGATCGTCGGTGACGCCGACGTGCACGCCGGCGCGTTCCCCGTTCGTGAACAGTACGGAGATGGCACGCCTGTGGCTCGTGCGGAATGCATCCATGACCATGCCGACCTGATCGCGGTCCTCGAGATCCGACTCTCCGATGTGCAGCTCGACGTCGCCGATACGGGTGACCTCTCCCTGCTTTCCTCTTCCTTCTCCCGCGCTGAGCAATTCCTCCACTCGCTTCTCGAGCTTCCGATTCTCCTCCACGAGCTGCTCGATCCGCCGCACCAGGTGCTCGGGCTGCGTCTTCAGCGTACCCGCCGCCTGCGCGAGCTCCCCTTCGATCTTGCAGATCAACCCGTACGCCGCCGGACCCGTCACCGCCTCGATCCGCCGCACCCCCGCGGCGGCCCCCGTCTCGTGCGTGAACCGGAACAG
>DATHGL010000339.1:0-5414 GCA_035317625.1 Gemmatimonadales bacterium
GTCCGACCGCGCCCAGCCCGCGATGCTCAGCCCGGGTGCGAGCCCGATCAGCACGCTGCCCGACACCCCCAACCCGCCGTAGCGCACCTCGGCGAGCTGCTGCACCACGTGGAACGTCGAATCGTCGAACCGCCGCGCGGCGGTCATCCGAGTCGAGCCGGCGAGCAGATGCACCCCGGCGCCGATCGCAATGCCGCGCGACAGCCGGGCGGCCGCGGCCAGCCGCAGATCCCCGACGCTCCCGTCGCTGGTGATCTCGTCGGTGAAGCGCTCCACGGTGCCCCGCAGGACGCCCGAGTCCCGCTGGGTCACGTCCCATGACTTGTCGAGATACGTCGTGAATCCGGCCGCGACCGCAAGGCGCGGCGCCACCTGACCCACGATCGCCATCAGCGGGAACCGGGTGCCGCGAAGGCGCGTCGTGGTGTCGCCCACGATGACCTCGCGATACGACGTCCCCTCCCCAGCGGTGGCCGTGAGCCGGCCGACGTCGGCCATCGCCGCCTCCATCAAGGGCGAGAGCGGGTCGAACGGCGCGAACGCACCGGCGCTGGACCGCGCGCGCACCGACTCCCAGCGCCCCGGCATGCCGAGCCCGCGGATGCTGTACTGGGAGTCCTGGGCGGACAGCCGGTCCGGCGGACCGGCGGTCAGGAACACCACGGCGAGGACCGCCGCCATACCAACCGCCCGACCGCCCGACCGCCTGACCGCCGCGTTCATGGCACCCCGAACGGGAAGGGCCGCACGAACGTGACCTCGAGCGCCGGGCGGAACGCCTGGGCGATCGAGGGATAGAAGCGCACTTCGCCGAAGGATTGCACCTCGGCCCTCGCCCGCAGCATCAGCGTGGTGGGCAGGGTCGAGTCCGCCGCCCAGAGCTGCAGCAGGTTGGTGACCTCGACGGCCAGCGTGTCGGTCGCGCCGACGTGGATGACGGTCGTGTCGCCGAGTCGCGGGTCGATCGGCGACTTGGCGCCGAAGTCGGCGAGCACTGAGCGCACCTCGACGACGAACGAGTCGGCGGGCGCCCCGCGGGCAGGGACCGCCGGCAGCAGGAACAGCGTGGCCCGGATGATCTGGGTCGAATCCCGGAGCGACCGCGGGAACGCGACGCGCAGGATGCTGCGAGCCGATGGGACGCCGCCGACCGCAAGCGTCGAGTCGGGCGGCGCGGGCGGCGGATCGTGCACGAAGCTCGCGAACGCAACCCCGAGGCTCCCGGGCGTGCGTGCCACGGACGTCCCGGCCGAGTCGACGCGCAGGTACCACTGGAGGACGGGGCCAAGCGACCCCTTGCCGATCGCGATGCTCGCGAACGAATCGGCCGCGATCCGCAGGCCGTAGGCGACGGTCCCGGAATCCGCGGCGAGGTAGCGCGCCGCCGCCGCGTCGAGCTTGAGCGACAGCACGAGCTGGTGGCTCACCGTGTCGTCCGCCACGACGCTGTCGCCCGTCACCGAGTCCTTCCGCCCCGGTTGCGCGAGCAGCGCATCGACGTTCAGGGTGTGCACGGGCGAGGCGGCGAAGGGTCCGATCAGATCCGCGAACCGCGTCGACGTGTCGATCGTAATCGGCAGGCGGTAGAACCGCAGCGACAGGTTGCGCATCGAGCTGTCGCGTCGCGTGATCGAGATCTGCAGGCGCGCCGAGTCGGCGCCGAGGATCGCGCCGGTCGTCGTGTCGCCGGCCGTGATCACGCGGCGCGCGCCCAACCCGTTGATGCGGAAGATCGGCCGGCCGTCGACGAGCGGCGTGTCGGAGGCCAGCATCACGCTCGATTGGTACGCCAGCACGTAGCCGCGAAACGCCGAGTCGCCCGAGATACTGCCGGCCAGCAGCGTATCCACGATGGTGATCTGGCCCGACGGACAGAAACTCGGGCACCGGCCCGGCGCCGCCACCCGCTCCACGCACGCCGCCGCGACCAGCACGGCGCCGATGAACGCGAGGCGACGCCGCGTCACGTGGCGAGCGCCGCGTTCGCGAAGGCGTCGGGCAGGAGGTCGCGCAGCACCCAGCGTCGCTCGGTCTTCGGGCCCACGGCGATCACTTCGAGATCCAGCCCGAACTCCGCGAGCAGCTGGCGGCACGCCCCACACGGCGATGCCGGCGGATCCACGTCGGTCGCCACCACGATGCGGCTGAACCCCCGCGCGCCGTCCGCCACCGCCGCGCCGATCGCCATCCGCTCGGCGCAGATGGTGAGCCCGTACGAGGCGCTCTCGACGTTGGTCCCCACGAACACGCGGCCGTCCATCGCCTCGAGCGCCGCGCCCACGCGGAACTTGCTGTAGGGGCAGTACGCGTGCTGCTGCACCGCGCGCGCCCGGCGGACCAGCTCGGGCGTCACGCCCGGAGCTCCTCGAGGAACGACGTGCCCGCCGCGAGCGGCGCGACGCCGAAGTAGTCCGCCACCGTCGCCCCCAGATCCGCGAACGTGCGCCGCTCCCCCAGCCCCCGGGGCTGCACCCGCGGGCCCAGGGCGAGGACCGGCACGGCCTCCCGCGAATGATCCGTCGACGGCGTGGTCGGGTCGTTGCCGTGGTCGGCGGTGATGACGATCAGGTCGTCTCCTTGGACGCGGGCTTGGAGCCGGGGGATCCAGGCGTCGAGGGCTTTGAGTCCTTCATGAAACCCCGGCACGTCGTTTCGGTGCCCCCAGCTCTGGTCGAACTCGATCACGTTCACGAAGATGAACCCCGTCTCCGTCTCGTCCAGCGCCCGCTCGATCAGCCGGTACGCGTCCCCATTGGTCGGCGTGTGCTCGCTCGTGATGTTGCGACCGGCGAACAGGTCGTCCACCTTCCCGATCCCCATGCGCGGGATCCCCGCCGCCGCCAACCGGTCGAGCAGCGTCGTCCCCACCGGCTCGATCGAGAAGTCCTTGCGGCGCGGCGTCCGCTCGTACGCGCCCGGCTTCCCGGTGAACGGGCGCGCGATCACCCGGCTCACCGCGTGCTCTCCCACCAGCAGGTCGCGCGCGACCACACACGCGCGGTACAGCTCGTCCAGCGGCACCGTGGTCTCGTGCGCCGCCACCTGGAAAACCGAGTCCGCCGACGTGTAGACGATCCACTTCCCGGTGCGCTGGTGCGCTTCCCCCAGCTCGGCGAGGATCTCGGTGCCGGACGCCGCCTTGTTGCCCAGATACCCACGACCGGTGCGTCGCGCGAAGGCGTCGAGCAGCGACGTCGGGAAGCCGTTCGGGTACGTGCGGAACGGCCGTTCCAGGATTACCCCGCAGATCTCCCAGTGTCCGGTGGTCGAGTCCTTCCCCTGCGATCTGGGAAGCGCCACGCCGAACGCGGCGCCCGGACTGACCCCGGGCGCAAGCCCGGGGATTGACCGGCATTTTCCCAGCCCCAGCCGTTCGAGGTTCGGCAGCCGCAGGCCGCCGACCGCGCGCGCGACGTTCCCGAGCGTGTCCGATCCCACGTCGCCGTACGCGGCCTGGTCGGGGCACGGCCCGATCCCGAGCCCGTCGAGCACGATGATGGCGGCGCGCTTCAATCGTAGATGCGCGGCAGCCGGGGACCGAGCCCGGCCAGGAGCTCGTGCTGCAACGTGCCGCTCCAGGCAGCGAACTGGTCCAGCGTGTTGCCCAGCCCGTCCGCCTCACCGACCAGGGTGGCGACATCACCCACGGCGGCGCGTCCGTCGCGCACGTCGACCATCGTCAGGTCCATCGTCACGAGCCCGACCACGGGACAGCGCGCGCCGTTCAGGAGCACCGTCGCTTCGGCCTTCAGCCCGAGCGAGCGGCGCACCCCGTCGGCGTAGCCGATTCCCAGCGTGGCTACGGTGGTGTCGCGCGGCGCGGTCCAGGACGCGTTGTAGCTGACGCTCTCGCCGCGCAGCACCTTGCGGACGCTCACCACACGCGCGCGCAGCGCAATCACCGGCTTGCCGATCGGCAACCCTTCGCCGACGGATGCCCCGTACAGACAGATGCCGGGGCGGATCGCATCCAGCGCGAACGGCTGGCCGCGCAACGCCGCCGCGCTATTTGCCACGTGCAGGAGCGGCGGCCGGCGCGCCAGGCATCCCACGGCGGCCTTGAAGCGCTCGAGCTGCGCCTCGGCCGAGCCGTCGCGCCGGTCGGCCGAGTGAAAATGGGTATAGCAGCCTTCGAGGTACGGCGTGTCAAGCAGGTCCGCGATTCGCTCGATCTCGTCCCAGCGCACGCCCGAGCGACTCATCCCCGTGTCGATCTCCAGGTGGAACGCGCCGCCCCGCGCCCCGCGCGCGATCCAGGCGTGGATGCTGGCCCGGTCACCGAGCGCCGGCGTCAATCGGTGCGCCTCGTAGGCGTCGAACAGATCGGGCCGGGCCGGCATGAACACGAGCACCGGCCGGGCGATCCCCGCCGCCCGCAGCTCAGCCCCCTCGTCGATCGTCGCGACCCCGTAGCCCCACGGATCGACCGTCTCCAGGGCCGTAGACACGGCGACGGCTCCGACCCCGTAGGCGTTCGCCTTCACCACTGGGAGGAGCCGTGCGCCGGCGACCCGGGCCACCGTGCGGGCGTTGGCGACGACGGCGGCGAGGCTCACCTCGATCCACGCACGGGGGGGGGCCTGACGCCCGCGGATTGACCCGTTCACAGGCGCGGGTATGATAACCCGCCCCGCTGGCTAAAGGCAACATGAAAAGGGTCCAACACGATGCCACAGAACAGCCCGGCTAAAGACGCTGCCCTCGCCCGTGCGCTCGCGCTCGTCCGCGATCTGCGCGCGCGGTGTCCCTGGGACCACGCCCAGACTCGCGAGACGCTGCGCCCCTATCTGGTCGAAGAAGCGCTCGAGCTCGACCAGGCGCTGAAAGATGGCGAACCCGCCGCGCTGCGCGACGAGTTGGGCGACGTGCTGCTGCACCTCGCGTTCCAGATCGTGATCGGAGAAGAGCGACGTGAGTTCGACGCGGAAACGGTCACACGCGCGCTGGAAGAGAAGATGTGGCGGCGGCATCCGCAGCTGTTCGGGAGCGAAGCGACTCCGGATCACGAGGGGTGGGAACGAGTCAAGAAAAGGGAGAGGGGAGAGGGCAGAGGTACGCTCCGAGGCCTACCGTCCTCCCTTCCGCCGCTGCTGATGGCGTATCGCCTGCAAGAACGGGCGGCCGGTGTTGGGTTCGACTGGCCGGACGCACACGGACCCATGGAGAAGGTGAAAGAGGAGATTGCGGAACTGGAGCGGGAAACGGGACACGGGAAACGAGAAACGCTAGAGGAGGAGCTGGGTGATGTTCTGTTCGCCGTCGTCAACCTCGCGCGCAAGCTCGCAATGGACCCGCGCGCGGCGCTCGAGCGGGCGAACGACAAATTCCGGCGGCGGTTCGAGGCGGTGGAGCGGCTGGCCGAGGAGCGTGGCGTGGAGGTGGGGCGGGCGAGCTTGGAAGAACTGGACCGGCTG
>DATHGL010000340.1:0-2335 GCA_035317625.1 Gemmatimonadales bacterium
GAGCTGCCGCAGTTCGTGACTCAGATCGACGGCGTGAGCATCCACTTCATCCACGTCACGTCCTCGCACGAGAACGCGTTGCCGCTGATCATGACCCACGGGTGGCCGGGCTCGGTGATCGAGCTACTCGACTCCGTGGGCCCGCTGACGGACCCGACCGCGCACGGTGGGAGCGGCGAGGACGCCTTCCATCTTGTGCTGCCGTCCCTCCCCGGGTACGGGTTCTCCGGCGAGCCGGTGGAGCTCGGCTGGGATCTGGGCCGTACTGCACGGGCATGGGCCGAGCTGATGCGCCGTCTCGGCTACACCCGCTACGTTGCCCAGGGCGGCGACGTGGGCGCCGGCGTCACCGATGCGATGGGCCGTGAGGCACCCGAGGGCCTGGTCGGCATCCACACCAACCTGCTGGTGCCCGCGCTGAGTGGCACCATGCCGACAAACACGGACGAGGAACGCGCCGCAGCCGCGCAGATCGCCACCTTCGGGCAATCCGGAAACGGCTACTTCGTCGAGATGGCCACTAGGCCGCAGACAATCGGCTACGCCTTGCTGGACTCGCCGATCGCCCTCGCGGCCTGGATGGTCGACCACGATACGGACGCCTATTTCAAGATCGCGCGCGCCTTTGTCGGCGGGCGGCCCTCGGGCAACCTCACGCGCGACCACATCCTCGACAACATCACGCTGTACTGGCTGAGCGGCACCGGCGCGTCCGCGGCTCGGTCGTACTGGGAGGCCTACGGGCCTGACGCCCCAGCCGCCGGCGGTCAGCTCCTGCCACCCCCGGCGATCCCGTTCGGCTTCACGACGTTCCCGGGCGAGATCTGGCGGACGCCGCGCAGCTGGGTCGAGGCGAGTTACCCGAACGTCATCTACTTCAACGAGGTCGACAAGGGCGGACACTTCGCGGCCTGGGAGGAGCCGGAAGTCTTCAGCGAAGAGGTGAGGGCTGCCTTCCAGTCTCTCCGGTGATGCAGGATCGCCATGACATGACTCAGGGATGATTCCCGAACACTGGCGCAGTCGAGTCATCTGTCACGTGCTCGAGTCGCACTCTCTCACGAGGTGCCAAGGCGGTCCACACCGCATCACCGACGCCAGTAACGTGCGTCGAACGGGATGCGAGCGGCCGGGATCAGAGCACTCGGCGAGCCCGTCGAGATCCTTGAGGTGGACGAGTTGGCGCCGCCTGGCGCAGACGAGGTCCTGATCGACGTCGCCGCCGCTGGCGTTGGCAACTGGGACGAGCTTGTCAGGATCGGCAGCTGGCGGATCGGCGGCCCGGTTCCCATGGCGCTCGGGACGGAGGCGGCCGGGACGGTCGCAGCAGCCGGCTCCGGCGTGGCCGAGGTGGGCGAGGGCGATGAGGTGATCACACATCCGCTGCCGCTCCGGCGTCATGGGACGTGGACGGGGAGGGTGCTTGCCCCGGCGGCGACCGTCGCGCCCCGACCGCCGGAGGCCTCATGGGAAGCCGGCGGAGCGTTTCCCATTCCAGCGCTCACCGCGGCTCAGGCACTCGACGAGGCTCTCGGGATCGAGAGCGGCGGCTGGGTGGTCGTCAACGGAGCTGGCGGAGTCACGGGTGGCCTGCTCGTCCAGCTCGCCGCGGCTCGCGGCGCCCGCGTGATCGCGACCGCGAGCGCGAGGAAGGCCGAGCGCATCCGCGGCTACGGTGCGTCGGAGGTGGTCGACTACCACGGCGACTGGCCTGCGCTCGTTCGCGAGATCACCGGCGGCGGTGCCCCCAAGGCGGTCAACGCTGCGCGCGGACAGGCGGCCACCACGCTGAAGGCCGTTGCTGACGGCGGCCGGCTAGCCACGATCACGGGCGACCCGCCGCGGGAGGAACGGGGCGTCGCCGTTTCCGACGTCTACGTCCGACCAGACGGTCGGCAGCTGTCGGCCCTCGCGGAGCTGCTGGCCCGCGGCGCCCTTAGCGTGCCGATCGCGTCTGTCCGTCCGCTCGAACAGGCGGCACAAGCACTGCGCGAGGTAGTCGCGGGAGCGGACGGTGCGGTCGTCCTGTCACTCCGAGCCTAGCCCGACCCCCTGGATGGTCGCGCCCGATTTGCGCAGCCCCGGCGCGGGCCAGGTAATCACCGCTCCTGATCCAGGGGTGATTCCGGAACGCTGGCGCAGGCGACGCCTCCGAGCAGGAGGGTGGTAGATGGCAAGATCTCCTGAGGAACGAAGTGCAACAGGGGGCAGCAGGGGAGCGGTGTGCTAGCGGTACGGCTGCACGATGACGGCTTGAAGGTTGAGGAGATCGAGACGCCGTCGCCGGATCCGGGCGAGGTGCTGGTGCGCGTGCATGCGGCAGCGATTACACGTG
>DATHGL010000341.1:0-4187 GCA_035317625.1 Gemmatimonadales bacterium
GCGATGCGCTGTACGCGACCTTCGACCGGAACGGCAAGTACCTCTACTTCGCCGCCAGCACCGATGTGGGCCCGTCCGCCGAGGGGTTCGACATGTCCAGCAACAATCGGCCGCAGACCCGGAGTGTCTACGCGGTGGTGCTGACGAAGGACCAGGGCTCCCCGCTCGCACCGGAGAGCGACGAGGAAAAGGGCAGCGAGCCGAAGCAGGACGAGAAAGACAAGCCCAAGAAGGAAGAGCCTCCCGCCCTCGTGAAGATCGACTTCGAGGGGATCTCGCAGCGCATCGTGGCGCTCCCGATCCCGGCAAAGAATTACCTGAACATCGTTCCCGGTAAGGCGGGCATCCTATTCATCTCCGAGGGACCCCGGGTCATTACGGAATCCGACTTTCCCAACCTGGCCCAGACCCTCTACAAGTGGGATCTGGAGAAGCGGAAGCTCGACAAGTTCGTCGAAGAGATCAACGACTACACGGTGTCGTTCAACGGCGAGAAACTGCTGTATCGCAAGGGTGAGCAGTGGGTGATGGCGGGAACGGACGAGCCGCCGACGGGCGGCGGCAAGCCGAAGCCCGGAGAAGGTCCGCTCAAGCTGGACTCGATGCTGGTCTACGTCCAGCCGCGGGAGATGTGGAAGCAGCTGTATCGCGAGACCTGGCGCATCGAGCGCGATTTCTTCTACGACCCGAGCCATCACGGGCTCGATCTCGGCAAGGTGGCGGCGAAATACCAGCCCTACCTGGACGGGATCGCGTCGCGCGACGAGCTCACGTACCTACTGGAGGACGCGCTGGGTGAGATGACGGTCGGACACATGTTCCTGGGGGGGGGCGAGGGGCCGGAGCCGAAAAAGGTGAAGGGTGGTTTGCTGGGCGCCGATTACGCGCAGGAGAACGGGCGCTACCGCATCACCAAAGTGTACGACGGGGAAAACTGGAACCCGGGGCTACAGGCGCCGTTGACGCAGCCGGGGGTGAACGTCAAGGCCGGCGACTACCTGCTGGCCGTGAACGGCCGCGAGCTGCGTGCTTCCGACAACCTGTACAGTTTCTTCGAGGAGACCGCGGGCAAACAGGTGCCGCTCAAGGTGGGGCCGTCGCCCGACGGCAAAGGCTCGCGGGACGTGACGGTCGTTCCGGTGGCGAATGAAGAGAATCTGCGGCGCTTCGCCTGGATCGAGGGCAACCGGCGCAAGGTGTCGGAGCTGACGGGCGGACGCGTGGGCTACGTGTACCTGCCCAACACGGCGGGGGCCGGCTACTCGAACTTCAATCGCTACTACTTCGCGCAGGTCGGGAAGGAAGCGGTCGTCATCGACGAGCGGTTCAACGAAGGTGGACAGCTGGCGGATTGGGTGGTGGATTTCCTGCATCGGCCGCTCATGAGCAAGATCATGACGCGGGAAGGAGCCGACTGGAGCAGTCCGTCCGCGTCGATCTACGGACCCAAGGTGATGATCGTCAACGAAATGGCCGGGTCCGGCGGCGATGCTTTGCCCTGGTACTTCCGTAAAGCCGGCGTCGGACCGTTGGTGGGGAAGCAGACGTGGGGCGGACTGATCGGGATCGGCGGCTATCCGGAGCTGATCGACGGCGGCTACGTCATGGCGCCGCGCTTCGCGTTGTACGGACTGAACGGCGAATGGGAGGTCGAGAACCACGGGATTGCCCCGGATGTCGAGGTCGATCTCGACCCGGCAGCGGTGCGGCAGGGGCACGATCCCCAACTGGAGAAGGCGGTGGAGGTGGTGCTGCAGCTGATGAAGCAGCACCCGACGCCGCAGTACAAGCGGCCGCCCTATCCGAATTACCACGGGCATGACGGGCTGGGAGCGAAGGAAACGGCCGCGTCACGGTAAGGATGCCAGCGAGCCAGGCGCCTCGGGACCTGATCACCCGCTCGGGGTACGTGATCCGCACTTCGGTTGGGTATCGGTGGTGAGGGAGGGGACGATGCCTCGCACGCGGCCCCCGCTCTCACTGCCGTCGCTGCTCGCCTGCCTCACGGTGGCGTGCTCGGCGCGGGCGCCGAGCGACAGTCGCGTCCGCGCCGACCGCAACGTGCTGACGCAGGAAGACCTCGGCGAGCACCACTTCGCCACCGCGTACGAAGCGGTGGCGTCGCTCCGCCCCTCCTGGCTCGAGACGCGGGGAACGGACAGTTTCACCACTCCCAGTCAGGTGCTCGTCTACTTGGACGACAGCCGTTTGGGAGGTGTGGAGACGCTGCGCACCATCGGGTTGGCGAACGTGCTGTACATCCGGCACATCGACGGCATCGCCGCGTCCGCGCGGTGGGGACTGGACCACGGCCAGGGCGTCATCCAGGTGGCGACGCGTTCGTAAGGCACAGGGGGGCGCCGATCACCCTCCGTCTACCGGATGATCCTCGGGATCCCACTTCTGCACCGCCTTCACGACGCCTTCGATGTGCATGCGCATGCGCTCCACGGCGAGCGCCGCGTCGCGCCGCTCCAGAGCGTCGAGGATGCCGAGGTGCTCCGCATGGTCCCGCTTACGGGAGGCGACGATGGCAAGGATGAGACGCTGCTCCCCCGTGAACAGCTCCCGCAGCACATCCAGCGTTTGCAGCATCACGGTGTTACCGGAGGCGATGGAGATCTGACGGTGGAACTCCATGTTGACCCTGTTCAGGACGTCGTCGTCGGCGATGTTCTGCTCCGCGGTGGTGAGCAGCCGCCGCATCTCCTTTAGCTGGGCGGCGGTTGCATGCGCGACCGCCGCCGCGATCGCCTCGACCTCGAGGGGCTTACGGGTACGGAGGAGGTCCAGGAGCAGCTGCTTGGTGAACGCACCCGAGTGGTGCGGGCTGGCCAGCACGAGGACTTCATCGGTCCGGGTCACATACACGCCCGAGCCGTGGCGGATCGACACCAGGCCGATGGTCTCGAGGCTCTTCAGCGCTTCGCGCACCGTCGGATGCCCGACGCGGAAGCGGCGGGCCATCTCCATGATGGGGGGCAGGCGATCGCCCTGCTGAAACTCCCCCTGCTGGATCAACACCCGGATCTGGCGCGCCAGTCTATCCGGCAGACTCTGCTTCGGTACCGGTTTGAGTGCGTGTGTCAATCGTGCCGTCCTTCCTGTGCCGGGGCCGTCTGGACGACCGCCGCGAACGCCGGCTTGGGCCGGCCGTTCCGATCGAACAACAATGGATAATTCGTGCGTCCTCGCACCGGCCAGTTGTTGAGCCAGGAGTCCCGGTCGGTGACACCCCAGAACGTTACACGGGCCACCGTCCCTCGATGCCGCAGGTACGAGCCGAACAGCTCCGCATAGCGCCGCGCCAGCGCCTGCTGCAGGGAATCCGGCAGCCCCTGGGCGTAGGGGTTGTCGGCGCGGGGCAAGACATCCACGTCGAGCTCCGTGATCATCACCCGGAATCCGGCGCCCGCGAATGCCTCGATGGTGGAGTCCTGCTGCGCCGGCGACGGCCAGTCCATGCGGTCGTGTCCCTGCAGCCCCACCGCCGCGATCGGAATCCCCTGATCCCTGAGCCGCTGGACCAGCTCGACGGCGCCCCGGCGCTTGGGTGCGTTCTCGAGCGAGTAGTCGTTGTAGTACAGCTCCGCGTCGGGATCCGCCTCGTGGGCGTACCGATACGCGCTCGCGAGGTAGTCGTCGCCGATAATCGTGAGCCACGGCGTCCGGCGCAACGTGCCGTCTTCGTTCAGGGCCTCGTTGACGACGTCCCAGCCGCGGATCCGGCCGCGGTAGCGCCCCACCACCGTGTGGATGTGGTCGCGCAGGCGCGCGAGCAGGGTGTCGCGGCTCACGGGGTTGCCGCTCGAGTCCTGGAACACCCAGCGCGGCGTTTGATTGTGCCAGACGAGCGTGTGGCCGACGATGAACATGCCGTGCCGCTCGCCGAAGGCGACGTAGCGGTCGGGAGCCGCGAAATCGTACGTCCCGGGCCTGGGGTGAACCGACTGCCACTTCAGCACGTTCTCCGGCGTGATCGAGCTGAAGTGCGCCGCGACCAGGGCGGCGCCGAGCGTGTCCCCCCCGGAGAACTGAGCCGCGTTGAGCGCCGCGCCGACCAGGAAGGCGTCCTTGAAGGCGGTGCGCAGCGTGGGGGGCATGGGCGCGGCCTCGGGACCACTCGGGCGCCCGCAGCCGATCGCGAGCGCGGCGATGAAGACGCGGCGCGCCCGGCCACGCTTACG
>DATHGL010000342.1:0-4163 GCA_035317625.1 Gemmatimonadales bacterium
CCTGCGATCATCCCCGGCGCTACGTCCCGCTCGCCGGCGCCGCTCTCGATCGGGCGGCCCGCCAGCGGAGCAACCGGCACCGTGCGCTCGAGCAGCGCGACGCGGTCGGCGGGGAGCTTCGGGAGGTCGTCGGAGAACAACGTGAGGCCCCCCGTCAGCGCCACGAGCGACGCCCACGCCTCGGCCGCCGCGCGCGGGAGGGGAGGGCGCACCACGAGGCAGTCCGGATCGTTGATCCAGGTCGAGCGGTGGTAGAAGCTGCGCAGGCCCGCGGCACGGGCGGGCGGCTGAATGCCGGCCCAGCTCGCGTCGACGTCCGGGCCGATCCGCATTCCGCTCACCAATCCCACCGCATGCTGCAGGGGCGCCCCGCTCGCGACCAGAAACGCTTCGGTGCCCAGGCCGTCTCGGATGGCACCCAGGCCCGCGCGGTAGGCCTCGGCGTGGGTCAGGCCGCCGTAGTGCGCCGTTCCTACCGTGGCCCATCGCAGCAGGTCGATGCGCAGATAGTCGTAGCCCCATTCCCGCACTACCCGGCGGGCAAGGTCGAACAGCCACCCTTGGACTTTCGGATGGGCGCCGTCGAGGGCGTACAGCTTGCCGCCCCACGCCTCGCGCGTGTCGCACACCACCGGCCCGCCCGCGTCGCTGAGCAGCCAGTCGGGATGCGCGGAGGGCAGCCCCGACCCATCGGCGACAGCGAACGGAGCCAGCCACAGTCCGGCCTTGAATCCCCTCGCATGGATCTGATCGGCGAGCCAGGCGTGGCCGTGTGGAAACCGCTCGTTCGGCTCCCAGGCGCCCGCCGCCCGTTGGTAACCGTCATCGAGCTCGATATGGCGGAAGAAGCGCCGATCGAAATTCGCGGCGCAGAACTCGGCATTGGCGATCACGTCCGCTTCGCCGACCGTGCCCGCGAGCTCGGACCGCGAGCACCATCCCGTGGGCGCGACGGCTTGCGCTAGGCGCTCCTGATCCACCGGCGAGGACGGGGCGAACAGCGTGCGCAGCGCCTCCAACCCGTCGCCCGTCGGGTCGAAGCACAACCGCATGCGCGAGGCGTCGCCTTCGGGACGGAGCGGCCGAGCCGGGAGCCAGTCGCTCACCGCTTCGAGCCCGTCGCGCGACAGGCTCACGCGGGCCTCGCCGGGCTCCCCCGCGTCGAAGGCGATCGCCAGGCCGCGGCTCCCGCGCGACAGCCCCAGTGCGCCGTGGCTCGCGAGGTCCTCCGCCTCAGGTGTCCCGACCGTCACCACACGGCACGCCTGGTTCGAATGGAGCCCATTGACGAGCGCCACCAGGGCCCCCTCCCCGGCCAGCGTCTCGGCGTGGGGTACCCGGAAGAACCTGACTCCCTTCACGGTCGGGAGGTAGCGATCCGGGAACACGGTCAGCGTGACCGCCGCCTGGGGCGCGGAACCGCTCCTGGTCGCGAGGAACTCCGCCTCGACCCACACGCCGCCTGCCCGGCCCCGCACCACGACCGCGTCGCCGCCCGGCGGGCGGCGGTTTCCCACGGTGCTATCTTCCAAAGCGGCGAGGGTGAGCGGTTGATCGGCCACCCAGACCACGACTTCCGCGGCGCGGACCAAGGGAACGGGCGAGCCGTCCCCGTAGTACCAGAGCGACCAACGACGGTGGTCGTCGAGCTCGAAACGCAACCTTCCGGCCCCCGGTCCGCCGGACCGCCCGACCGCCCTGGTCGGATCGCTGGACAGCCGGACGGGCGGACGGAGGAGCGCCCCCGAAGTGGCGCCTGTGAGGAGGACGAACGTGCGTCGGTCCATCATCACAATGTTGGCAGCCCTGGCGGGTTTGTCTACGCCGCTCGCGGGTCAAGGGGGTGCATTCACCTTGGGGCTCGCGGGCACGCTGGGCGGGGGCTGGCAGATCGAGGCGCTGGATGTGGGGTACGCGCGCCGCGTGCACGCGGGCCCGATCGCCGCGCTGACGCTCAGCGCCCGGCTCGGCTCGTTCATCGACGAAGGCGCGATTATCGGTGGGGCGCGGGGCTTTGTGTTCGGCACTACGCTCGGGATCCGCACGCCGACGGCGACCATCGCGGAGCTCGGCTCGGACACGAGCGCCAGCCGCGTGGGGCTCGATCTTACGGTCGAGGCGACGGGATACGCGGGCTCGAGCTCGCCGCTGCCGGTCGGCTCGCCGTGGGGCGCCGTGTCGGTGCTGCCCGGCTTGCGGTTCGGCGATCCCAACGGCACCCGCTTCGGGCTGCTGCTCGGCCCCACCGTATTTTTCGGGGACGTCACGGAGACGCGGGTGTTTCTCGGAGTGCGGATCGAGGTGCCGCTGGCGCGGCGGGAGCGCCATCCCTAGCTTTGCGACCGATGGTGGTCCCCTCCCTCGATACCGAGCATCCCGGTATCCGGGTCATCGCCGAGGTGGCGTCGGTGCTGCAGGCGGGTCTCGCGTCGGGGGAGGCCCTGCAGGGCGTCGTGAGCGCGCTACGGCGCGGCCTCCAGCTGCGTGGCTGTCGCTTGTGGCTGCGCACCCCTGACGGCACCCGCTTCACTGCGATCACGACACGCGAGGACGAGGCGGAGTTGCCGGGGGCTGCACCGGCCGTGGCCGACTGGGTGCGCCTGGGCGTCCAGCGTGAAGCCGTGCTCGGGGGCACGGTCGTGCGGCTCCCGCTGATCCGCGACGACGAGCCGCTGGGCGCGCTCGAGGTCATCATCCCAAGGGGCCCGTACGAGGGAATCGCCCACGACGTCGTGGTCGTCGTGGGCCACATCCTCGCTCCGGTGCTCGCCGCGTCGGAGCTGTCACAGGACTTGGCGTCCGAGGTGGCGCTGCGCACGCACGAGATGGAAGCGCAGCGCAATTTCGCGGCCCAGATCATCGATTCCCTCCCTGTCGGGTTGTACGTCATTGATCGCAGCTACCGCATCCGCGCCTGGAACCGCAAGCGCGAGACCGGCACGCAGGGTGTCTCGCGCGAGGAGGCGGTGGGCCGCGAGATCTTCGAGGTGCTCGACCGCCAGCCGCGCGACCTATTGAAGCGTGAGTTCGACCGCGTCTTCGACACGGGCGAGCTGCAGCAGGTGGAAATGGAATCGCAGGCGAGCGGCGAGGCGCGCCACTACCGCATCACGAAGATCCCGATGCGCCAGGACGGCAGCGACATTTCACACGTCGTCACCATCGGCGAAGACATCACCGAGTGGCGGCAGGCGCAGCAGCGTCTGACCGAGACGGAAAAACTCGCTGCGGTTGGCCAGCTCGCGGCCGGCGTGATGCACGAGATCAACAACCCGCTCGCGACGATCCTGGCGTGCTGCGAAGCGATGGTGCTCCGGACGGGGGACCTCCCGCCCGGCGAGCGCCGCGGCTACGACGAGTACCTGAAAATCGTCGACACCGAGGTCCAGCGCTGCCGCCGCATCGTCGACAGCCTGCTCGATTTCTCACGCCCGAAGAGCAGTGACAAGAAGCCGGTCGACGTGAACGGGGTGGTGGACCGCACCCTGTTCCTGCTCAAGCATCACACGCGGTTCAAGCGGCTGACGGTGCTGCGGGAGCTGGCGGCCGGCCTGCCGTCGGTGCACGCGGACCAGGAGCGGCTGATCCAGAGCTTCATGGCGCTGATGCTGAACGCGATGGACGCGATGGACTCACGCGGCACGCTCACGGTGCGCAGCCGCATCAATCCGGAACGCGCGGACGAGATCCTGGTGGAGTTCATCGACACGGGCATCGGGATCAAGCGCGAGGACCTGCCCAAGATCTTCGAGCCGTTCTTCACCACCAAGCCGCAGGGGCGGGGGACCGGCCTCGGCCTCTCCATCTGCTACGGCATCATCGCCGAGCACCGCGGGCGCATCGACGTCGAGTCGCAGGTCGGCGTCGGATCGAACTTCAGGGTGTACCTCCCGACCGGATGAAGATCCTCGTCGTCGAAGACGACAAGACGGTCGGACAGTACGTGAAGCGCGGCCTGACCGAGGCCGGCTTCCATGCGGATCTGGTGGGGGATGGCGCGGAGGGCCTGCGCCTCTCGGCGGGCGGGCATTACGACATGCTGGTGCTCGACCTGCGTCTCCCGGCGCTCTCCGGCCTCGAGGTGCTCCGCACGCTGCGCGACCGCGGCGACGGGATTCCCGTGCTGGTCCTCACGGCGCAGGACGCCGTCGATTTCAAGGTGC
>DATHGL010000343.1:0-4572 GCA_035317625.1 Gemmatimonadales bacterium
GAGGTCGACCCCCGGATGCGCCGACTGTTCGAGGGATTCATCACCGCCGCGGCGCCGTGACGCGCTGCGGAACCGTGGTGCTGGCCGGCCGTCCCAACGTCGGCAAGTCCACGCTCTTGAACGCGCTGGTCGGCGAGCATCTCGCGATCGTCTCCCCCAAGCCGCAGTCCACCCGCCTGCCGGTGGTCGGCCTGCTCACCCGCGCCGACACCCAGTTCATCTTCACCGACTCTCCCGGCCTGCTCGAGCCCGAGTACAAGCTGCACGAAGCGATGCGCGCCGCGGCCCTGCGGGCGATCGCCGACGCGGAGGTCATCGCGTACCTGCATCCGCTCGCGGCATACCCCGCACCCGAGCTCGCTTCGGTCGCGCGTCTTGAGAAGCCACCTCGCGCTCCCGTGGTGACCGTGTACACGAAGGTCGATCTGGTTCCGCCGTCCGACCGTCCGACCGTTCGACCGTCCGACCAGGTGGTGTCGGCCGTCAGCGGGGAAGGGCTCGACCTGCTCCTCGACGCTCTGCGCGCCCCGCTCCCCGAGAGCCCGTTTCACTATGATCCCGACGCGATGGCGACGCAGCCGATGCGCTTCTTCGCCGCCGAGTTCGTGCGCGAGGCGGCGTTCGAGCTGCTGCACGAAGAGTTGCCCTACAGCGTGGCCGTCGAGATCGACGAGTTCCGAGAGGGTCAGGAACCGGTGTATATTCGAGCCGTGGTCTACGTCGAGCGCGCCAGCCAGAAGGGGATCGTGATCGGGGAAGGGGGCCGCACCATCAAGGCGATCGGGCAAACCGCCCGCGGGAAGATCGAGGCCCTGCTCGGGGCGCGCGTGTTCCTCGAGTTGCACGCGAAGGTGCTGCCGAAATGGCGGCGCCAGATCTCGTCCCTCAAGCGCTTGGGGTACGTCGGATGAGTCTCGCGCCCGACCTCCTCGAAATTCTCGTCTGTCCCAAGTGCAAGGGTCCGCTCGAGCACCGCACCACGCCCGCAGAAGCGCTGGTGTGCCATGCCTGCCGGCTCATCTACGCGGTCGAAGACGACATCCCGATCATGCTGATCGATGAGGCGAAGCCCTTCTAGCGCACCCCGCTGGCGCTTGGTTTGACAACCCGCGCATACGTGGCCTAAGTTTAGGCGCGCTCGACCCTTACGTGAGGAGGCAGGTGCGCGGCACGCGCCCGACGATACTCTTCTTCTCGGCGGCTGGTCGCACGGTACCTGACTTCCTGGCACGCTGGGTCAACGGCAAGGGTCTGACGATCGTGCCGGTACCCGACCCCGCCGACGTGGAGCAGCGGGTGCTGCGGTCGCTGCCGCAGCTCGTGGTCATCGACGCGGACGGCGGTCCTCAAGGGCTGGCGCTCTGCACCCGGCTCAAGGCGGACTCGTACTCGGCCATCGTGCCGCTCGCCGTGCTGACGAGCCGGCACACGACCGATCGAGTGCAGGAGTGGTTCTCGGCGGGGGCGGACGAAGTGATCAGCCCGCTGTTCGAGCCCACGGAGCAGGCGAGCCGGCTCGACGGGCTCATGACCCGTACGGCACGGGACGTCGCGGTGAATCCGTCCACGCGCCTCCCGGGCACGACGGAGATCGAGCGGGAGATCCGACGGCGCATGGAAGCCGGCGAGCTGTTCGCCGTGTGTTACGCCGACCTGGATCACTTCAAGGAGTACAACGATCGCTACAGCTACAACGACGGCGATCGCGTCATATACATCCTGTCGCGCATCCTGCACGACGTGGTGAAAGGACTGCTCAGCGGCCGCGGCTTCGTCGGGCACATCGGCGGGGACGACTTCATTTTCATCATTCCCTTCGACGCGATCCCCGACGTGTGCACCGAGGTGCTGGAGGTGTTCGACACGCTGATTCCGTACCAGTACAACGAGCAGGACCGCCGCGCCGGGTATTACTTCGGCAAGGACCGGCGCGGCCAGCTGCATCGCGTGCCGCTCATGACGCTGTCGATTGGGATCGTGACCAACCAGCATCGTCGCTTCGCGCACCCCGCGCAGGTGAGCGAGCTCGCGACCGAAATGAAGAGCTACGCGAAGACGCAGCCGGGGTCGGTGTTCGTCGTCGACCGCCGTCACGACCCGGAGCTCGACGACAACGGCGCGCGCTAACGGGAGCGCGGGGGGACGAGCGTGAACGTGACCTGTCCGTCGTGCGAGACCGTGTATCGCGTGGACCCGGCCAAGGTCCCGGCGGGCGGTGTACGCGCGCGCTGTGCGGTGTGCAGCAACGTCTTCCCCGTGAATCAGTCCGGGGGCGCCGGTGCGCCGGCCCCCGTCGCGGCGGCTCAGCGGGCGCCCGCGGCTCCAGCGGCCGCCGCACCGGCGCCCCCGAGGCCGTTGTCGGTCACCGCGGCGCCGCTCGCGCCGCCGCCGGCGCCCGCGCCGCCCGCACCCGCCCCGGCTCCAGCGCCGCCGCGACCGCCGGCGATGCCGCGGTTCTCGGGGGCGATCAGAGCCCCGACCTCCGTGTCTCCGCCGGCGCCGCCCGCGGCGCCGCCCGCGGCGCCGCAGCGGCCCGTATCGCCGGCACCACCGCCGTCAGCGCCTGCCATGCGTCCCCCGGCCCCGCCCGCGACGCCCGCGCCTCCGGCCGGCCCCGCCGCGCTGCGCGCCCCCGCCATCCCGGCGGCGGCGGCGCCGACGGCGGCTCCGCCCGCCCCCGCCGGGCCTGCCCCGGCGGGCCCCGGGCAGCGCATGACAGGCCCGCTCCGGGCCGTGAACCCGTTCATGGTCCAGGACCCGAAGCAGAAGGCGCGTCGCCTGGCCCGGGCGCTGGTATCGGACCTCGTGGTGTACCACCCGGAGAAGCGTCAGCAGGGGCTGCGCGACGGCACGCTGCCGCAGCTGTTCAAGGACGAAATCGAGAAGAGCTGGCAGGAGTACGTCGAGCAGGTCGGCGCCGACTTGGCGAAGAGCACGCCGTTCTGGGCGGAGGCGCTGAACGAAATCCTCGCCGGGGGCAACAAGGTCTTTTAGGCTGGTGCGGCGAGGTCCAGCCGCATTTTTCTCCTTGTGAGCGGAAACGAGCGCACTGTGGCGGCATCTGAGCGTTTTACCGACTTCGATCGGCGTCTCACCGAGCTCGGGAGCTTTCTTTGACGTAGACGCCAAGACGCGACGGCTGGGCGAGCTCGAGCACGCCATGGCCGAGGGCAGCGTGTGGGCGGATCCGGAGCGGGCGCGTCAGGTGGTGGACGAAGTGAAGAACCTCAAAGGATGGCTCGAGCCCTACAAGGCGCTCCGCAAGCGGCTGGACGACGCCCGCGGCCTGAGCGAGCTGGCGGACGCCGAGCCCGACGAGCGGCTCACGCGCGAGCTCGGAGGCGAGGCGGACCAGATCGCCGGTGAGCTGGAAAAGCTCGAGCTGCGCAACATGCTACGCGGCCGCGACGACGCGCGCGACGCCCTGCTGACCATCCATCCGGGCGCGGGCGGCACGGAATCCCAAGATTGGGCCGAAATGTTGATGCGGATGTATACCCGGTGGGCGGAGCGCCACGGCTTCACGGTCGAGATGCTCGACTTGCTCGAGGGCGAGGAGGCGGGGATCAAGTCGGTCGACCTCCAGATCAGCGGGCGGTACGCCTACGGTCTCCTCAAGGCCGAGAAGGGCGTGCATCGCCTGGTGCGGATTTCGCCGTTCGACGCCCAGTCGCGCCGGCACACGTCGTTCGCGTCGGTGTTCGTGTATCCGGTGGTCGACGAGGACATCGAAATCGAGATCAATCCGGACGACCTGCGCATCGACACCTTCCGTGCCTCGGGGAAGGGCGGACAGCACGTGAACAAGACGTCGTCGGCGGTGCGCATCACCCACCTGCCCACGAATATCGTGGTGTCGTGTCAGCAGGAGCGCAGCCAGTTCAAGAACAAGGCGACGGCGCTCAAGATGCTCAAGGCACGCCTGTACGAGCGGGCGGTGGAGGAGCGCGATGCCAAGAAGGCCGAAGTCGACAAGCAGAAGACCGACATCGCCTTTGGCAACCAGATCCGGTCCTACGTGTTCCAGCCGTACACGATGGTCAACGACCATCGCACCGAGCTGAAGATCGCCGACGTGCAGAAGGTGATGGACGGCGACCTGGACCCGTTCATCGAGGCGTATCTCAAGCGCTTCGGGAGACAGGCGGCGTGACGAGCTTCGTGGAAGCGGCGCGGCGCGAGAAGCTCGCGGAGCTCGTGAAGCGGGGCGTCGTGCCGTTCGCGTACGGCTACCAGCGCACCGGCCTGGCGGCCGCGGCGCTCGAGCGGTTTCGGGACGACGACACCACGGTGCACCGCCTCGCCGGACGCCTGATTCTGCTGCGCCCCATGGGCAAGACGACCTTCGGGCACCTCGAGGATCGCTCCGGCAAGATCCAGCTGTACTTCAAGGTCGATGCCGTCGGTGTCGAGGCGTACGAGGTCGTGAAGCTGCTCGACCTGGGCGACGTCATCGGTGTGGAGGGCCCGCTGTTCCGCACCAAGACCGGCGAGGTCACCCTGCGAGTGGCGCGCTTCACCCTGCTCGCGAAATCGCTCCGTCCGCTGCCGCTCGGCAAGGAAGACGCGGAG
>DATHGL010000344.1:0-4197 GCA_035317625.1 Gemmatimonadales bacterium
CCAGACCGTTCACTGCCTCACCCAACCCGCCCGTGCGGGCGAAGGGCCAGTACTCGGCGGTCAGATGGGCGACGCCGATCCGCTCGGTCGCGGGGGTCTGCGATCGCGGCGCCGCGGCGGCGGGCCGCCGCGGCCGCGCGGCGCGCCGCCGGCGAGGTTTCGACGCTGGTGTCGTCGCGCCCGTGTTGGTCTCCACTCGGTCTCCGCTCAGGCGGTCGGCGGATCGTCCGCGGGCGAGTCGCCCCGCATCGCCGGCACGTAGTACTCCGTGAGATATTGCCGCACCATGCGCCGGGCGGTGAACCGCGCGCCGGCCATGCGGAGCGCGTGCTTCATCTTGTCCACCCAGCCGCGCGGCACGCCATAGGCATCGCGCTCATAGAACAGCGGCACGACTGCGTCTTCGAGCAGACGGTACAGCTGCTCGGCATCCGCCGCATCGACGTCTTGGTCCGCCGGCGCGGGGGGGCCCGCGGAGGTGGCCGAAATCGCCCAGCCGTTCGGCCCATCGTAACCCTCCGCCCACCAGCCGTCCAGCGTGCTGAGCTGCGGCACGCCGTTCAGGCCCGCCTTCATGCCGCTCGTCCCGCAGGCCTCGAGCGGCGGTCGCGGGACGTTGAGCCAGAGGTCTACGCCCTGCACCAAGCCGTGGGCGAGATGCATGTCGTAGTCCTCGATGAACGCCAGCCGGCCCTCGAAGCGTGCCTCTCGGGTGTGCGCATACACGCGCTGCAGAATCTGCTTACCGGGCTCGTCGCCCGGATGCGCCTTCCCGGCAAACACGATCTGGACCGGGCGCCACGGATTGACCAGCAGACGCTGCAGCCGGTCGAGATCGCGGAAGATCAGGTCGGCCCGCTTGTAGGTCGCAAACCGGCGACCGAAGCCGATGGTCAGGGCGTCGTGATCGAGCAGAGTACCGGCGCCCACGAGGTGCGAGGCTTCCTTCCACTGGTCCGCCCAGCGGCGCCGCGCCTGCTCTCGGATGCCCCGCAGGAGATGCGCCTTGAGTTTGGCGTGCACCGCCCACAGGGCCGCAGCGTCCAGCTCCAGCATCCGGTCCCACACCGCCGGGTCGTCCACGCGCTGGAGCCAGTCCTGTCCGACGTGGGAGTTGATGAGGTCCACCAACGGATTCGCCATCCAGGTGGCGACGTGGACGCCGTTCGTGACCTGCCCAATCGGGACGCGGGCGGTCTCGCGGTCGGGCCACAGCGAGCCCCAGATGCGGCGCGACTCTTCGCCGTGACGGCGCGACACGCCGTTCACCCATGACGACAGCCGGATCGCCGCCACCGGCATGTGGAAGCGGTCGTGGTCGAGCACCGGGTGATGGCCAAGCTGGAAGAACGCTTTCCGGTCGACCCCCATCTCCTGCCACACCGGCCCGGTGCACTGCTCGACCTGTTCGGGAGAGAACGCATCGTGCCCCGCGGACACCGGCGTGTGCGTCGTGAAGACGCTGGTCCGGCGCACCCGGCCGACGGCTTCCGCGAACGGCGTCCCCCGCGTGACGAGCTCACGCACGCGCTCGACCAGCATGAAGGCGGCGTGTCCTTCGTTTGCGTGCCACACCGCCGGGTCGTACCCCAGGACACGCAACACCCGTACGCCGCCCACGCCCAGCAGCCATTCTTGCCGCACCCGCAGGTCCGGCCCGCCGGCGTACAGTCGGTGCGACAACCCCCGGTCGGCCGGGTCGTTCTGCTCGAGGTCGGTGTCCAGCAAGAAAACCGGTACGCGACCCACCATGACGCGCCAGGCAGCCACGCTCACCGCACGCCCGGACATCTGCAGCGTGGTGAGGCAGGGATCGCCGCGTGGCCCGTGCATCGGCTGCAACGGCGTCGCGGCCACGTCGAAGCGCTCCTCGGCGTCCTCCTGCCACCCGTCGAGCCGCAGACGCTGGTCGGAGTATCCTTTGGTATAAAACAACCCGACGCCCACGAGGGGAACGCCCAGGTCCGACGCCGCCTTACAGTGGTCCCCGGCGAGAAGCCCGAGGCCCCCCGAATAGATCGGCACCGAGGCGTGCAGCCCGAACTCGGCGCAGAAGTAGGCGATCGAGCGGCCGACGGATTCGGGGTACGAGTTGGCGAACCACGTGCCGGCGGACGTCGCGTCGCGCTGGCCAGCCGCCGCGACGGCGTCGTAGCACCGTACGAACTCCTCGTCTGCCGCGCAGGCGGTGAGCCGCGCGGGATCGACCCGGCGCAGCTGCTCGATGGGATTGTGCCGGGTGAGGTGCCACAGCGCCGGATCGAGCGAGCGGAACAGCTCTCGGGCATCGTGGCTCCAGCTCCAAGACAGATTGGCGGCGATCGCCGCCAGCCCCGTGAGGCGCTCGGGGAGGTTGGGCGTGCTGTTCGGGGGTTGTGTCATGACCCACCAAGCTAGCGACCGCCGGGCCGCCGCCGCGAGTCACTTTACCAATAATTGTCAAGTAACGATACCCTATGCAATGAGTCACTTGACAAACATAGTACATCGACGCATCTTATGGTGCGCCCAATAGTTAACCGAACGCGCGTAGTTGACACACGGCGACTCGTTACAGAATAAGAGGATCAATATGGTCGGAATCACGCAGAGGGACCCGACGATGGAGCTGTTGCATCAGTTGGAGCACCGCATGGGCCGGATCTTCCACGACCCGTACCACGGGTCGTTTGAGTGGCCCGCACACGAGACGGCGACCACTGCCTGGCAGCCGCTGGTGGATATCTTCGAAGAGCCCGATGTCATCCGCCTGGTGGCGGAAGTCCCTGGGGTGAAGCCCGAGGACGTGAAGATCACGGTGGAGAGCAACCTGCTGACGATCAAGGGCACCAAGGCGCAGGTGGCTGAGGAGAAGGCCGAGAAGGTTCATCGCTATGAGCGCACCTATGGCGCCTTCGAGCGGACGTTCCGGCTGTCGACGTCGATCGATCCCAACAAGATCAAGGCGAACTACGACCTCGGCGTGCTGACGATCACGCTGCCGAAGGCGGAGACGGCCAAGCCCCATCTGATCACGGTGGAAGTCACGCCGCAGCGGGCGTTGAAGGCCTAACGTACGAGAAGTGCGCGAGTAGGGGCGCAGCGTGCTGCGCCCCTACCCGAGGCGTGACCACGGGTCAGCGACCCCTACAACCCCATCCGTTTCACGAACTCCGCGAACCGCGCGTCGTCCTTCACGGCGTCGAACATCGGGTCGACCTTGAGATAGGTCATCCACCCGCGGCGGTCCTGGTAGGCCCGCTCGAACCAGTGGAATACCTGGTCGACGTTTCTGAGCCCCAGGTGCGCGATACAGAAAGCCACCGGTGAGACGTAGCGGTCCCGGGCGCGGGCTTCGAGCTCCGCGACCAACGCCTCCGCCTCGACGCGCCGCCCCGCGAGCGCCAGCACGTGCGCCAGTCCGGCCGTCGCGTACGACAGCTCGGGCGACAGCGTGATGGCCTCGCGGAACGCGCGCTCCGCCTCGTCGTAGGCTCCTTGCTGCGTCAACACCAGTCCCAGCACGCGATAGGTGTCTTCCGACGTGGGGTTCATCGCAATGGCGCGCCGCAAGTGGTACAGCGCGGACTCGTAGCGACGCGTGTAGTAGTACATCCAGCCCAGCCCGCGCCGGACCGAGAGCGACGAGGGGTCGAGGTCGAGCGCCGCATGCGCCTCCACCAGCGCCTGCTCCGCCCGCCCGGTGGCGAGCAGCACGAACGAGTACCAGTGATGCGCCGTGGCGTACCCGGGATTCAGCTCGAGGGCGCGGGCGTACGCGCGCACCGCCCCATCCCAATCCCAGTCATGGACGTACAGCACCCAGGCCAGCGACGTGTGCGCCTCGGCCAGAGTGTCGTCGAGCTCGAGCGCCTTGAGGGCGTACAGCCGGGCCTTCTCGTACCCATCGGCGACCGCCAGGCCGCGGTAGTCGACCTGGAGGGCGTACGCGTCGGACAGCCCCGAGTAGGCCAGCGCGTAGCCCGGGTCGTGATCGATCGCCTGCTCGAAGTACGCGATCGCCTCGACCACGCCTTCCGGACTGCGCTTGTTCCAACAGTAGCGGCCCTTCAGGTACAGCGAATAGGCCTCGAGGTTGTGGGTGTAGCGCTGCGGCGTAGGATCGGCGATGTCGGCCAGGAACGTGGTGCGCAGCGTGCTCACGATGGTGCGGGCGATCTCGTCCTGGATCACGAACACGTCGTCCAGCGTGCGGTC
>DATHGL010000345.1:0-12212 GCA_035317625.1 Gemmatimonadales bacterium
GAGCTCGTTCAGCCCCGCCGTTTCCGCGATGCCGAGCGCCGTCGCCAGCAGAACCTCGGCACGATCGAACTGGCCGAACCGGGCGCGACCGATCCCGGCTTTCAGCGTGAAGTCGGCGAGAATGCTCGGAGGCATGGTTCCACGTCGCGCTTCACAGCGCTCGCGCCACCGCTCGAACCCGACGCGATCGCGCCGGTAAGAAGCGCAGTGCATCAACTCGATTGAGGCGCTATCAACGACCTCCCGGGTTGCTCCGTGTTGTACGCTCTCTGTCAAAGCATGTTCGGCGGCTTCGACGTCGCCCACGCTCAGCAGCATGATCCCCAAGTCGCTGAGCACGCGCATGCGCGACAGCTCGTCTCGATATAGCTGGAACGCGCGCCATTCGTGCGGGATTGCCTCGGCCGGCTGGCCCTGCGTACTCAGCACGACCGCGATCTCCTGGTGCGCGCGCGCCCGCGCGTCGTCGTCCCCGATGCGCTCGGCATCCACGAGGACTTGCTGCAACAGCTGGCCAGCGTCGCGCAGGTTCCCACGACCCAGGGCCGTGCGGGCGCGCCCGATTCGGCTCAGCAACTCGGAACGGACGTCACCGCTCGCCGTTGCGAGTGACCCCGCTTGGTCGTAGGCCTCCTCCGCCGCGTCGAACTCGCTGAGCTTGCGCAGCACGCGCGCCGAGCGCAGTCGCGTGGCGACGTGATCGCTCGGTCTCAGGACGCCGCCGCCGACGGAGAGCGTCGTCTCCAGCACGTCGAGCGCTTCCACGAGCCGGAGCTCGTCCTCGAGGTAGTGGGCGTAGGCGAGCAGGGCGGGCAGCACGAGCCGCACGTCGCGCGTCTGGAACGCATCCGCGGCGGCGTGCACGAGGCCCACCAAGTGGGCCGTCTCGATGCAGTCTTGGGGCAGCGCACGGCAGAATTGATCGGTCGCCGTGAGCTGGTATCGGAACGCATCGGAGCGCGGTGGCGCCACGTCGGGCAGGAGCAGGTCCACCAGCCGGAGCGCGAGGAATGCCCCGTGGCCGAGTCGCGCGGGAGCCGAGGACGGTGCGGACGCGCCGGCCAACCGTCCGAGAAACGCTGCGTGGGACAACCCGTGACGCAAGGGAGCCGTGTCGGTCATGGTTCGCTTTCCTCCCCCGTCAACATAGCGCATTCAGAATTGGCGCGTTAGCTCGGTTGCGCCCCGGCCCGCCGGGCCCGACTTTTCCATCGCTTGCCCCCGAGGAGACCCGATGACCCCGGCTGATCACGACCGGCAGATCGACTACGTGGAGTTCGGCGCCACCGACATCGGTCGCACCAAGCAGTTCTACCAGCAGGCGTTCGGGTGGCGGTTCGAGGACTACGGACCGGACTACACCAGCTTTCAGGACGGCCGTCTGGCCGGCGGCTTTCAGAAGGTCGCGGCCGTTGCGACCGGCGGTCCCCTGGTCGTCATCTACGCCGCCCAGCTCGAGCAGCTGGAGGGGAAGGTCCAAGCGGCGGGGGGGAAGATCGTGCGCGCGATTTTTTCGTTCCCGGGCGGTCGGCGCTTTCACTTCGTGGATCCCAACGGGAACGAATTGGCGGTGTGGTCGGACCGGTGAGCGGGAGGGGAGGGGGCGGGGACCGCTACCGCGCCCGCGCTGCCGCGAACGGCACGAGTTTTCTCTGCCGTTCGTCCCAGAGCGTGAGCCGGACGCAGCGGAGGCTTCCCCACAGTGTCAGCGTCGGGACCTGGCGCAGCTCGGGGTGTTCGTCCAGCGCCTGCTGTAGCCGGTAGTTGGGGATGCGGGGATGCAGGTGGTGGATGTGATGCAGCCCGATGTTCCCCGTCGCCCACTGGAGCAGCTTGGGGAGCCGATAGTAGGAACTGCCCTGCAGCGCGGCGGCGTCGTACGCCCAGCGATCGTCGTGCTCCCAGTACGTCGGCTCGAACTGATGCTGTACGTAGAACAGCCACACGCCGAGTGACGTCGACAGGAGGGTCACGGGGAGCTGCACCATGACGAACTGCCGGAACCCGACGAGCATGCCCATCAGCACGATCAGCGCGGCCAGCCCGACGTCGGTCCAGAAGATGCTGCGCCGCTCGCGCGTCCAGTCACGTGGTACGATGGTGGGGAGGCGGTGGCGGACGAAGAAGTGCAACACGGCGCCGAAGCCGAACAGCACGGCTGGGTGGCGGTACACGCGGTACTTGAACCGCGCCCAGGGCGACCGTGCGAGATACTCGTCCACTGTCCACGTGTCGATGTCGCCGAACCCGCGGTGCTCGAGGTTGCCCGACGTGGCGTGATGGAGCGCGTGCGTCTTCTTCCAGTAGTGGTACGGCGTCAGGGTGAGCACGCCCAGGATCGAGCCGACGATGTCCGCCGCGCGGGGCGACCGGAAGAAGGCGGCGTGCCCGCAGTCGTGCTGGATGATGAACAGCCGGATGAGGAAGAAGGCCGCCGGCACGGCGATGAGCAGCGTGAGCCAGTAGCCGACGCCCAGGCTCTCGTACATGAGCACCCAGGCGGCGGCGAACAGCAGCGCCGCGCTCGCCAGCTGCCAAATGCTGCGTTTGAGCTCGGGGCCCTTGTAGCGCCCCAGACGCGCCGTCCATGCGGCTTCGTTCGTCATCGCCTGCCGGTTCGAGAGGTACCCAGCCTAACCCTGCGGCCGGTCGAAGTCAAACTGAGGCGGGAATCGGACGCGGCGATCTGCGCGTATATTGGTGACCTAACGTCCATTCTTTCAGGGAGAGTCCCGATGGCACAGGTCACACTCCAGCGCTTCGTGCAGGAGCTCGAGAAGTTGAGGAAAGAGGCGGACGCGGCGGCGCTCACGCCACAGGATTACGACAGCCGGCTCGCCCGGATCATCCGGGAGCTGCGGGAGCAGGGCTTGGACGCCGATCGCGCCGCCACCACGGCGGCGCTCGCGGACGCGGTGAAGCGGGGAGTGATCACGCCGACGGTGGAGCAGCATCTGCGGCACCGGCTCGGCCTGGCGTAACGCCGCCGCTCCTCACGAGTGTCCGTCGGCACCGACGGGCGCCGCCGGCTGTCGCCGCTCCACGATCCGCGGTGTGACCGGGGCCCCGGGCGCGAGCAGCTCTAGTCCTCCCACCACGACCTGCGCGCCGACGGGGACGCCGCTCGTCACCTCGACGAAGCCCGGTGTGCGCACGCCCAAACTCACCTGGCGTCGATCCGCCTTCCCCTCGGCCACGACCCAGACGAAGTTGGCGCCCTCCGCCGGCACCACCGCCTCTTCGGGGATCACGATCGCGCCGGGGCGCACCGCCGTCACGAGCCGGGCCTCGATGAACATCCCCGGTTGCAGCAGCCGCTCGGGATTGGGCGCCCGCGCCTTGACCAGGATCGTCCGGCCCGGGAGCTGCACGATCGGGTCCACGAAGTCCACCTCTCCGGTGAAGTCGCGACCGGCGACGGCGGCGACGCGAAACGACACTCGCTGCCCGGGGCGCAGAGTGCGCGCGAACCGCTCGGGCACCTGGAACACCGCCCGTTGGGGGTTCACAGTGTGCAGCGACGCGAGCCGCGTGCTGGAGGTCACGTAATCCCCCAGGCTGACGTAGCGCTGCCCCACCACCCCCGCGAACGGCGCCCGCACCGTCGTGCGGTCGAGCCGAATGCGCTGCAGGTCGTACTGGGCTTGGGCGCTGCGGGCTTCGGCCTCGGCTTTCTCTAGGTCTGCGGCCGACGAGGCGTTCTGCTGCGCCAGATCCTTGGCACGTGTCAGCGCCTGCTGCGCCAGATCTCGCTGCGCCTCGAGCTGTGCGACTTGGGCCCGGAGCTGGGCGTCGTCCACCTTGAAGAGCGGCGTCTCCTTGTCGACTTCCTGTCCCTCGCGGATCAGGATCTCGACGATCCGCCCGTCCACCTCGGGGCGCAGGTCGATCGACTGCATCGCTTCGATCTGGCCCGTCGCGGCGATCTCATCGCGCACCGTGTCGCTGCGGGCGACGGCGACCTCGACTGGGATCCCCATCGGCCCCCCGCCTCCAGGGCCTCCAGCTGCGCCGGCCTTGCTCTTCTTGCACGCGCCCGCCGCGATCGCCGCCGCGGCCACCACGTACCACGCACCACGCATCGTGTTGCTCACCGCTGCTCCTGTTCCTGGAAGAGGCGCCGGCCGAGGATATTCTCGAGCCCCGCCAGCGCCAGACGGGTCGCGTAGCGCGCTTGGACCAGGACGGCGTCGGCGTCGTCCAAATCGGCCTGCGCTTTCAGCAAATCGAGAATGGTGGTCGCGCCCGCCCGGTAGCGGCTTTGCTGGACGCGGAAGTTCTCGCGCGCCACGAGCAAGCCCTCGCCCGCCTGTTGGGCTGCGGCGCGTGCGGTGACGTAGCCGTCGTAGGCGGCGGTCACGTCACGCTGCACTGCCCGGTCCTTGTCCTCACGGATCGCCCGCGCCGCATCGCGGTTCGCCCGGGCCCGGCTCAGCGCGATCTCGCGCTGTCCGTTGTCCCACAGCGGGAAGGACACGCTGAGCGAGAAGGTCGTCCGCTTGAAGTCCTTCGGAAAGAACAACGTGTCAAACGAAAGCGCATTGAAACCCAGGGTCGCGTGGGGGAGGTAGTCCCCGAGACGTGCGCGGAAGGCGGCCCCCGCGGCGCGCTCATTCGCCCGCGCCACGCGGTACTGAGGCCCTTGCGTCGCCGCCTGGGCAACCGCGTCGGCCAGAGTGATGGGCAAGTCCGGTGCCGGAGTGGTGTCGAGCGGCGCGGCGTCCACTGGTCCCGCCGCTCCCACCCGCCGTCCCAGCTCGAGCCGCGCGATACGCAGCGCCGACTCCTGTAACAGCCGGCCCACGCGCGCCTTCGTCAACTCGAGGCGTAGCTGCAACGAGTCGGTCTGCACGGCCGCACCCGACACGACGCGCGCTCGCGCGACGGCCAACTGTTGCTCGGCACGCTGCAAGCGTTCACGAGCCACCCGAAGCAGCTCCGCGTCCGCGAGGACCGCGTAATACTCGGACTCGGTGAGTTGCGCCGCCGCGAACCGGGCCACGAGCTCACCGGCGTGGGCGGATTCCAAGGCCGCCCCCGACCGCGACAGCTCCGCGAGCTTCTGGCCTCCCAAGAAGAGGTCATATCGAGCGGTCACCTGTGCCGTCACCTGCTGCCGCACCGGTAGAAACGTCACGAAGTTGATGCTCTGCGGATTGGGTCGCGCGATGTCGGCGTTCAGCGTGATGGACGGTAGGATGAAGACCGCGAACGCACTGCGTCGCGCCCACACGGCGTTGTCTACCTGCCCGATGGCCGCCACGTAGTTCGGGTCGAGCCCGGTGGCCTGCCGCACCGCCTCGGCGAGCGTCACGACCGGCAGCGAGTCGTCTGGAGCTGCAGGCACCGCCACCGCCTGGAGCTGCAGCACCGCGAGGAGGGCCAGCATCAGTCGGCCTCGACGGGTACGTGCTCGCGCCTACGGAACACCAAGCGTCGCAGCCGACGGAACAGGTTCGCGAGCCATGCAACCACCGATGGCAACACGAGGTACGCGACGGGCACGACGAACAGCGTCAGGGCCGTCGAGAAGAACACGCCACCGACAATCGCGTATCCGAGCGGTTTGCGGGCTGCCGAGCCGGCTCCCACTCCCCACGCGACCGGTACCGCGCCCATGATCGTCGCCACCGACGTCATGAGAATCGGCCGCAGGCGGATCCGGCCCGCCTCGAGGACCGCCGCGACGGTGTCGAGGCCTTTCTCCCTGAGCTGGTTCGTGTACTCGACGAGCAGAATCGAGTTCTTACAGACCAGTCCGATCAAGAGAATCATCCCGATTTGGCTGTACAAGTTCATCGTGGCGCCCGAGCGATGGAGGATCGCGGCGAGCTTCAGGGTCCCGAGCGCGCCCGTAACGGCGAGCGGCACCGCCAGGAGCACAGTCAAGGGGTGCAGCAGGGATTCGAACTGCGATGCGAGTACCATGAACACCACGATCAGCGCGATCACAAATGCGAAGTAGATGGCGCTGCCGCTCTCCTTGTACTCGCGCGATTCGCCGGCGAGCGCCGTCGTGGTCCCCGGAGGCAGCAGCTGGCGCGCGATCGCGTCGATCGAATCGAGCGCTTCACCCTGCGCGAGCCCTGGCAGCAGCGAAGCCGACAACGTGAACGAAGGAATCCGGTTGAAGTGGTTGATTTGTCGCGCCCCAACTCCTTCTTGCACGTTCGCCAACGCATCGAGCTGGACCAGCTGCCCGCTCTTGCCTCGCAAGTAGATTCCCCGCATGTCGCTCGGGGTCGCGCGATCCTTGGGCTCGAGCTGCATCATCACGTAGTACAGCTTGTCGTTGCGCGTGAACGTGCTGACGCGGCGGCCGCCGAGGAACGTCTGCAGGGCGCCCGCGACGTCGCGGACGGGCACGCCCAAGTCCTCGGCGCGGTCTCGGTCGAACGTCACACGCAGCTCCGGTTTGTTCACAAAGAGATCGGTCTGCGCGTTCACGAGACCCTTGATCTGGGACACGCGACCCACAAAGGGGCCCATCATGTCTGTGAGCTTCGCGAAATCGGGATTCTGCACGACGTACTGGATCGGCGGGTTAAAGCCAATCGCGCCAGGGGCAAAGGGGTATGCCAACACTCCCGAGATGCCCATGAGCTGAGGGAACATGCCTCCGATTGTCTGGTCTACCGTCGTGTGCCGCTCGCTCCAGTCCTTCATGATCACGCCGATGAACGCGCTGTTCACGCCGCCGGCGAACCCCCCGACGATCGTGAAATACCCGTTGACGCCAGGGGTTCGGCCAATGATCTGCTCAATCTGGCGCACGTAGCCGTCGGTGTACGGCAGCGACGCGCCTTCAGGGCCCCGCACGGCCACGAGGAAGAAGCCGCGGTCGTCGGTCGGGATCAGCTCCCTCTGCAGCCGCGTCCGTGGGTAGAACAGAAACGCAGCGACGGAGACGGCCACGACTGCCAGCGTCCCGAGCAGAACGGCAACGCGGTGATCGACGGCGCGCCGCAGCAGCTGCGCATACCGCTCCGACATCGCATTGAAGCCGCGCTCGAACAGCTGGAAGGCCTTGCCGTGCTGGTGCTGCATCCGCAGGATCTTGGCGCAGAGCATCGGCGTGAGCGTCAGCGCGACGAAGCCCGAGATCACGACCGCACCCGCCACGGCGATGCCGAACTCGCTCAGCAACCGGCCCGCGGTGCCCGTCAGGAACGCGAGCGGCGAAAACACCGCCACCAGCGCGATCGTGGTCGCGATGACCGCGAACCCGATTTCGTTCGTCCCGCGCACCGCCGCTTCCTCCGGCTCTTCGTGCAGCTCCTCCTGGTGCCGGAAGGCGTTCTCCAACACGATGATGGCGTCGTCCACCACGATACCGATGGCGATGGTGAGCGCGAGCAGCGTGAAGTTGTTGATCGAGAAGCCGAGGAAATACATGATCGCGAACGTCGCGATGATCGACGCCGGAATCGCGAGCCCCGGGATGATCGTGGCGCGGACGTTTCGCAAGAACACGAAGATGATCAACACGACGAGGATGGCCGCGATGAGCAACGTGAGTCGTGCATCGTTGATCGAGTGCGTGACGAACACCGACCCATCCCAGGCAGTCTGGAGCTTCACCCCAGGCGGCAGCGCTTGCTGGATGCTGGGCAGCGCTTCGCGGATGTTGCGCGCGACGTCGATGAGGTTGGCTTTGGACTGCCGGACCACGCCGATCGCGACCGCCGGAGACCCGTTGTAGCGGAAGATCGAACGATCATCCTCCGGCCCGAGCTCGACCCGAGCGACGTCCTTGAGCTTCACGAGCTGGGTGCCCTGGCTGGCCACGGCCAACTCGCCGAATTCCCGCGGGGTCTTGAGTTCGCCCAGAGACCGAACCGAGAACTCGCGCCGCGTCGATTCGATCCGGCCCGCGGGGATTTCGACATTGCGCGAGACGATCGCGTTCTCGATGTCCTGCACGGTGAGGCCGCGCGCCGACAGCCCGTTGGGCTGCACCCATACCCGCATCGAATAGCGCCGCTCCCCGAAGATGCCGGCGCTGCCGACGCCCGGCAGGCTCTGGAGCCGGGCCTTCACGACTCGGTCGGCGACGTCGGAGAGCTGCATCAGGTCGTAGTTGTCGCTGCTCAAGGCCAGCCAAAAGAACGGCTGCGCATCGGCCGACTGCTTCGCGATCACGGGCTCGAGCACGTCCACCGGCAGGCGACCCCGCACCCGCGACACTTTGTCGCGCACGTCCTGCGCCGCGACGTCGACCGGGCGGTCGAGGTTGAACTCGAGCGTGATCTGGCTGTTCTCCTCCGAGGAGGAGCTCGAGAGGGTGCGCAGGCCCTGGATGGTGGAGAGCTCCTCCTCGAGCACGTCGGTCACCGCCGTCTCCACCACCTGCGCGTTGGCGCCGGGTAGGGTGGTGGAGACCGAAATGATCGGCGGGTCGATGTCCGGAAGCTCGCGCACCGACAGCCGCGTGTAGCCGATGATGCCGAACAGCACGAGGGCGGCCGAGAACATGCTGGCCAGCACCGGGCGTCGAATGGACGTTTCGGAGAGTTTCATGTGACCCGAACATTAACCGAAAATGGTAGCGCCGGAAGGAGGGCCCGGCTGTCAGGAAATCGTGGACGCGTTTGCCCTGCCTCCTATCTACATCTACGACGATCCGGCCCCGCCTAGTACGACAGTACGACTGATTTGGTTCACCTGCTCGGAGCCGTGCTCACCCGCGCGAGGGACTGGCGGGCGCCCGACAGCGCGTATGCGAGCGCCACGACCAATACGCGATAATGCATCTGACCCGCCTCCGGAGGAAGGTGACCGCCCGTTCCACGCTTGCAAACGCCCAGGGGCGCCCACAGTCTTGCGCCATGGCGCTCGCCGATCTCGTCATTCTCAGTCGACGCGTCGTCACGCCCCAGGGAATCGTCCCGGCCGCGGTCGCGATCACGGGCGGCGTGATCGCGGCGGTCCGAGGCTACGACGCAGCGCTGGACGCCGCCCGGCGCCTCGACGTCGGCGACGCGGTGCTGCTCCCGGGCGTGGTCGACACCCACGTTCACGTGAACGAACCGGGACGGACCGAGTGGGAAGGGTTCGAAACGGCGACCCGCGCGGCGGCGGCGGGGGGAGTGACCACCGTCGTCGACATGCCGCTGAACAGTCTCCCCGTCACCACCACCGTCGCAGCACTCGAGCTGAAGGCGCGTGCGGCGGCGGGATGTGCCACGGTCGACTACGCGTTCTGGGGCGGCGTGGTCCCCGGGACCACGGGCCAGCTCGCACCGCTCGCCCGCGCCGGCGTCCGGGGCTTCAAGTGCTTCCTCGTGCCTTCGGGGATCGACGAGTTCCCGCCCGTCGTGGAGAGCCATCTGCGCCCCGCCATGACCAAGCTCGCCGAGCTCGGGTTGCCCCTGCTGGTGCATGCCGAGCTGCCGGGTCCCATCGCCCGCGCCGCCGCCGCTCCGGCCGAGCCACGCCGCTACGGCGCGTACCTCGCGTCGCGCCCTCGCACCGCAGAGCTCGAAGCCGTGGACCTGATGCTCCGGCTCTGTCGCGAAACCCGCTGCCGGGTCCACATTGTGCATGTCTCGGCGGCCGGGACCCTCGACCGGCTGCGAGACGCCCGGCGCGCTGGTCTCCCGGTCACGGCCGAGACCTGCCCGCACTATCTGACCTTCGCCGCGGAGGAGATCCTGGACGGCGCCACGGCCTGGAAGTGCGCTCCGCCGATTCGCGAGCGGGCGAACCGCGAGCGCCTGTGGCAAGGCCTCGCCGACGGGACGCTCGATTTGGTGGCGAGTGACCATTCGCCCGCGCCCCCCGCCCTCAAGTGCCTCGAGACGGGCGACTTTGTCCGGGCATGGGGTGGCGTGGCGTCGCTCGAGCTCGCGCTCGCCGCCACCTGGACCGGGGCGCGCGCGCGCGGCCGCGATCTCGCGGATCTCGCCCGCTGGCTGGCCGAGGCACCGGCCCGCCTCGCCGGGCTGGCCCGCAAGGGTCGGGTCGCGCCGGGATGCGACGCCGACCTCGTGGTATTCGATCCCGACGCGCGGTTCACCGTCGACCCGACGCGCTTGCGCCAACGACACCCGGTCACGCCGTACGCGGGGATGACGCTCTCGGGTGTGGTGCGCCGGACGTTCGTGCGGGGGACGTGCGTGTATGACGGGGGGGAATTTCCGACACGAGGAATCGGAAGGTGGGTTCGTTGAGTCCACAGGCTGAAGCCTGGGCTCTATCGCCGAGCACACCCTTGCGGGTGTGGACATGATGCGGGAGGGTCTCATCGATTTGGCCGCGGCGCGCGTCGGTGGCCGGGCGCTCGTCGCGAGCGACGAGTTCTTCGCGCCCAAGACGAACCTGCTCGCGCCCGGGCGCGGCGTGTTCATCGAGGGCAAGTACACGCCCCGCGGCAAGTGGATGGACGGCTGGGAGACCCGTCGCCGCCGCGGCCCCGAGGGCGGGTACGACTGGTGCATCGTTCGCCTCGGCATTCCGGGTGCGATTCGAGCGATCACCGTGGACACGAACCACTTCCGCGGGAATCACCCGGTTGCCTGCTCGCTCGACGGCGCGGCCCTCACGGGCGCGCCGTCGGCGCAACGGCTGCGCGTGTCGGGCCGCGAGTTCGTCGAGCTGTTGCCGCGCTCGCCGCTCGTGGGTCACACGGAGAACGCGTTCGCGATCCGTAGCGACCTGCGCTCCACGCATGTACGCCTGAGGATCTATCCAGACGGCGGCGTCGCCCGGCTGCGGATCTGGGGCGAGGCGCGCCCCGACTGGCGGCGGCTCGCGCAGGCGAGCGGGGCGATCGATCTGGCCGCGGTGCAGCACGGCGGCCTGCCGCTCGCCACGAGCGACCAGTTTTTCAGCGAGCCGGTGAACCTGATCATGCCGGGCCCGTCGCGCGACATGGGTGACGGCTGGGAGACGCGGCGCCGCCGCGGCCCCGGACACGATTGGGTGGTGCTGCGCCTCGGTCGGCGCGGCGCGGTCGAGCGGGTCGAGCTGGACACGACCCACTTCAAGGGCAATTTCCCGGAGAGCGCGAGCCTCGAGGGATGCGACGTGGCGGCCACCAGCGCCCCGCCCGGCGACGCCACCGTCTGGCGCGAGCTGGTGCCGCGCACCACGCTCCGGGCGAACGCGCGACACCGCCTGGCCGTCACGCGCGGGGCGCGCAGTCCCGTCACGCACGTACGACTCAATATCTTCCCCGACGGCGGAGTGGCGCGGCTACGGGTGTGGGGGAGGGTGTTGGACCGGGTGTGACGTCGCTTGAATGCGCGAGTACCCTCGCGGGCCTGAGCCCCGCATGACGAGCACGGGAGTCGCCGGCTATCTGAACTCACTGCCCGACGACGCCGCCCGCGCCGCGCTCGCGCGCTGTTGCGCCGCGCGGCGTTGGGTGGACGCGATGATCGCGGCCCGGCCGTTCGGCGGCGACGCGGAGCTGCTCGCGGCGGCCGAGCGCTGTTGGTGGGAGCTCGAGCAGGCGGATTGGCTGGACGCGTTCGCCCGACACCCGCGCATCGGCGAGCGATCCGGCGACCCGTGGGCGCAGCGGGAGCAAGCGGGGGTGGACGGGGCAGGGGAGAAAACGCGCGCCGCCCTGGCGCGGGGAAATCGCGACTATGAACGCCGGTTTGGGTACGTGTTCCTGATCTGCGCCGCCGGCAAGAGCGCCGACGAGATGCTGGCCGCACTCGAGAGCCGGGTCGCGAATGCCCCGGGCGTCGAGCTGCAGATCGCGGCCGACGAGCAGGCGAAGATCACCCGGCTCAGACTCGAAAACCTGGTGGCCTCATGACCGGAATCACGACTCATGTCCTGGACACGGCGCGGGGACGGCCCGCGACGGACGTCGCGGTCTCGTTGGCGCGCCGCTCAGGCGACGCCTGGGCCGAGCTCGCGACCGCTCGCACCGACGTCAACGGCCGGGTCGCAAACCTGCTGCCGGCCGATCTGAAGCATCCCGCCGGCACGTTCCGCCTCCGGTTCGACACCGGCGCGTACTTCGCCGCACAGGGCGTGGCGCCGTTCTATCCGTTCGTCGAGGTCGTGTTCGAGATCCGCGACACGGAGCACTACCACGTCCCCCTGCTCGTGAGCCCGTTCGGCTACACGACCTACCGAGGGAGCTGATCGGCGTGCCGCTGGGACAGCACGGCTACGGCAAGTCCGAGGTGCGCGTGGTCAAGGTCACGCGCACGCCGGGACGCCACACGCTGCGCGACCTGACCGTCGACGTG